>JAIDHZ010000300.1 GCA_029052995.1 Lachnospiraceae bacterium
GTATTGACTGCTATCATTATCCAACTTGTGTAGAAGAAGAGATTTTATTGCAACATAATAATTATAATGAATATATAAGCCGTACCTTTAAAAATAAAAAAGAAGCTTTATGTGATAAAAATATTACTTCCCTACGCTGCCACAAATGTAACCGCAAGATTCCTAAAAAAATCAGATGGTTTGTAAATAATTCTAATACACAGCTATGCGCTGGTAAGTGCTGGACACATGGTTTCATCTGTGGAAAAATACGTTTTAAAAATACAAAAGACGGTAATGTATTTGTAATTAAAACAGTAGAGAAAATTAATAAAAAAGATTTTGAACGTATTAAAAACCGTCAAATAGAACTCAGGGAAAAAAGAAAAGAAAAACGTCATCAAAAAAAAGCTGTATAACAAGTGTAACATTTTTCAGATATTTGAAAAATGTTACACTAATAATAAGGAACAGTTCAGAAATAACTTTTAATATTGCTTGTTAAAAATTATTTCTGAACTGTTCCTAATTTAACGGATTCTTTGCTGCTGTACCGGCTTTTCTAGGATATATTTTCGGTGTAGCCTTCACCTTTTCCACAAACACAAAATTTCTTTCAATATCTGATTCCGGTAAAATAATATTATTAACTATAATTAATCTTCCACCAAGAGTTTCTATTGCTCTTCCGGATTTTTTTATTTCCTCATCAATATCCGAAGCTTTATAAGAAATAAATTTTCCACCCTTCCTTACAAAAGGTATGCAGTATTCACTTAAGGTAGAAAGATTTGCCACAGCTCTTGATACACATATATCAAAGCATTCACGATACTTCTTATCTCTTGCTGCCTCTTCTGCCCTTCCATGAACAGCATCAATATCACATAAACTCAATTCTTCTATCACTGATTGTAAGAATTTAACACGCTTATTTAAAGAATCCATTAAAGTAATCTTAATATGTGGAAAAGCAATCTTTAAAGGAATTCCCGGAAAGCCTGCACCTGTTCCTAAATCCAATAATAATATTTTATCATTCGGATTTTTTATTTCCTGATATACAGATGCCAGTGCGATGGAATCAACAAAATGTTTGGTAATTACCTCATCTAATTCCGTAATGGCCGTAAGGTTCATCACCTTATTCTTTTCCACCAGCATTTCATAGTAAATTTTAAACTGCTCAATCTGCCTATCATTTAAATGTATTTGTAATTTCTCTGCCTGTCTCACCAAACGCTCCATAGATATTCTCCTTCTAATCTATTTAACTCACATTAATTTACTGCATGTTTTATTTTCTTTTTACCAATACGTATATGCACAAAATTAGATGGAGCCATATTTTTCACATCTATAAGCAAAATATTATTCATGTTATTATCATATAATCCCTGAATTTTTTTGTCAATTAGTATTTCTCTATCTTAAACAAAGGAAATCATTATTGCAGAACTGCTAGACATCAGCAGACAGCATATTGGTGCAATAGAGGCGCCTAATATTGTACGCCCCATTTCACTTGATTTACTTTTTAACATTGCAGATGTATTAGAAGTAGATGTCCGCAAACTGCTTACCTTTCATGATGAAGAATTATAAGTGATATTAATTATACACCAATAAATATATGATAAGATAAATTTATAAAATCTCAGCAATTCAAATATATCATCAATACCGAGATATCTGCCGGAGAAACCCCGGAAATCCTGGATGCCTGCCCAATATTCTCGGGTCTGATATCCATAAGCTTCTGCCTTGCTTCCTTTCTAAGGTTATGAACATTATTATAATCAATATCCGCAGGAATCTTTCTTTTTTCCAGCTTTTTAAAATGTTCAACCTGGGAACGCTGGCGTTTAATATACCCGTCATACTTTATTTCAATATTTATCTGATTTACAATATCCTTTGCAAAGAGGCTGTGCCATAACTTTTCATCTTCAGCAGTCACCTGTTCCCTTTCCGGATCAATAACACTAATCAGTTCGTAAGATAATTCAGGACGTTTGATAAGGTCTGCCAAGGATGCCGCTGTTTTTAATTCCGCACTTCCGTGTTCCTCTAAAAATGACTGAACCTTTTTATTGGCACCCACAATGGTTTCATTTAAACGGGCAACCTCTTTTTTAATCACCTCTCTCTTCTTACAAAATGCCTGATAACGCTCTTCATCAATCAGTCCAACCTCATATCCGATATCCGTAAGACGCAAATCTGCATTATCCTGACGAAGTAACAACCGATACTCTGCACGGGATGTCATCATCCTATAGGGTTCATGGGTTTCCTTTGTTACCAAATCATCTATTAAAACACCGATATACCCTTGTGAACGGTCAAGTACAATCTCTCCTTTTCCTTGCAATTTTCTTGCTGCATTGATACCTGCCATCAGACCCTGTGCCGCTGCCTCCTCATAACCGGAGCTGCCATTCATCTGCCCTGCACTATATAATCCTTTCACATCTATAAACTCCAGCGTTGGCTTCAACAGCAAAGCACTGATACAGTCATACTCAATGGCATAGGCATTTCTAACTATCTTTGCATTCTCCAGACCCGGTACACTTCTATACATTGCATACTGGACATCCTCAGGCAAAGAAGAACTCATTCCACCAATATACATTTCATTAGTAAATTCACCCTCAGGCTCCACAAACACCTGATGTCTGTCTTTGTCTGCAAATTTCATAACCTTGTCCTCAATGGAAGGACAATATCTCGGACCTGTTCCCTCAATGGCACCGGAAAATAACGGGGAGCGGTCTATATTATCTCTGATAATTTCATGAGTTTTTTCATTGGTATATGTGAGCCAGCAGCTAATCTGCTCTCTCCTAATATCTTCTTCCGTGTTCGTAAAGGAAAAAGGAACAATTATCTGATCACCTTTTTGTTCCTCCATTTTTGAAAAATCAATACTTCTCCTATCAATTCTTGCCGGTGTTCCCGTTTTAAAGCGGCGGATTGGAATACCATTCTTAACCATGGAATCCGATAAATAAGATGCTGCTGTAAGTCCATTTGGTCCGGTATGATTTACCACATCACCATAAATGCATCTCGCATTCAGATACACACCGGTACAGAGAATGACTGCCTTTGCATAATAATCAGCACCTGATTTTGTGCGGACTCCACGAATAATCTGTTTTTTATCCAAATTATATTTCTCTGTCTGCTGTTCATTTCGAGATATTACACCTTTATTTTCATCCTTATCATACAAAGAATCTGCCACATTATCTACTTCATCCCGGCTTTCTACATATTCTATAATTAACTCTGTCACTTCTGCCTGTCTTAATGTCAGATGTTCAGTATTTTCCATTGTCATACGCATATTTCTTGTATATTCCGCCTTATCTGCCTGGGCACGGAGAGAATGAACAGCAGGACCTTTGGAACGGTTCAGCATTTTAGACTGAATATATGTCTTATCAATATTTTTACCCATTTCACCACCAAGTGCATCTATTTCCCTTACTAAATGCCCTTTAGAGGAACCTCCAATATTCGGATTACAGGGCATCATTGCCACACTGTCCATACTCACGGTAAATATAATTGTCTCCTGTCCCATTCTTGCAAGTGCCAATGCTGCTTCACAGCCTGCATGACCGGCACCTACCACAATGGCGTCATAAGTTTCTTCTATTGTATTCATTTTAATTCTCCACTCTATTAAAAATGTTTCTATAGATAACAAACATATAAATTTTACTTGTTATAGTATATCATTATTTATAATCTTTTACATTAGAATTTTTATTATTTTTCAATTAGCACTATCCTTCATAAAATTACAGATTAAGCCAAATACCATGCAAACATAGCTGCTTTGCTCGTGACTTGCAAAAAATATAGTACTTGAAACTCTCCACAGATTATGGTATATTTAAGATAAAGAAGGACACCTGCTAATAACAGATGTCCCACAGGAGCTACCGATAGACGGTTAGCCCGACAAATGTTAAGTTAAAAATAACCGCTCAGTTTGTCAGACGAGGGCGGTTATTTTTGTGTCTTATTACTATCTTTACCGATAGAGTATCCTATTCCAAAACAGGTCAAGCCAAAGCTTAACACTGCCATAAGTCCTAAAATATCCATTGGCTCAGCCCTCCTTTCCCAGATTCCCTTGCGGGTTTCTATGTAAACGGAGGATCACAGTCCCTCCGAAGAGGGCTAACCGCCTACCATCCTGACAGTCCCAAAAAAATAGTACCACAATCCGACAAAAATTTCAATCAGATTCTCTTAGCACAATGGCGTCGTAAGTTTCTTCTATTGTATTCATTTTAATTCTCCACTCTATTAAAGAAAAACATCAAGTATCAAAAATATGCTTGCACATCTCTGTCAACAAACCAACATATGCCTCTAAATCATAGGGCATAATAAATATTTCGTATTCTTTACCAATATCCTTTAACTGTAGTGCATAATAAGGTTTGCAATAATAGATACCTATATTATTACGAATAATCTTATATTGTTTATATTTCCTATCGTTGTAAGGCTCCAATTTATTCCAATATAAAAAGGGAATTTGTTTATTTATTTTACGAATTCCGGTAATCTGAATAAGCGGAAATGAAAACTTACATTTTAAATTTGAAATACAAAGGCAGTTTTCTTTAATAAATATATAATATAGTGAATTGCGGTAACCTAAACAGGTTAATACTTCCCTATCCTTTTTCATTTCATATGTATATCGCATAACATCAACTTCAGCAGCATCTTCCGGTATATCTAATTGTTCTTTTATCCTGTCAACAATCTCATCCAATTTATCATTTTTTTCTTTAAATTCCATGCTTTTAATATTTGCCTTCATTCTTTTAGAAATTATTATAGAAAGAATAATCCATAATAAAAGAAAAAAAATAAAACATAATTCCCATATTAATGCCTTGTTTAAAAGATATTCCGGATAAAACACTTCAATATTCCAACATAAAATAAAACCTGATATTACAGCAATCCATCCTGAAATAGTCTTTATTGTTGACCGGCTTTTAGGCAGAGTTAAACTTTTTTTTATATTATTTAATTCACTTTCATATTCCCCTGCCAATGAATCATCTATTTCTTCTGTTACAAAATTCCTTCCATTTATAAAAACTGTTTCCCCGTCCTTTTTATCTGTCAAATCTATTCCAAATATATTTTTCAATTAAGAATCCCCCTTAATAAAATGATAAGAACCCTCAATAGTTCCGGCTACTGAGAGTTCGCTTGCGTTCACATGTTTTCTATTTCATGTTTATACTCGCGAACGAAATTAATTGCCATTTCCAATTGTTCGCCGCGGTATATGCAGTTACACTAAACATTTGACTGCGGCAAATATTAAGTGTAACTAGTATAACTTCTACAAGTATAACAATTATTATAAAACAAATTAAATCATTTACTATAATAAAAATTTTTAAAATAACTACTTTTCACACTTTATTCAGTCAACAAACCTGCCAGTCCGTCCATACCTTTTTTCATGTTTTCCATTGACTGTACAATTTCTTTAATTCCGACAACCTGCTCCTCTGTAGAGCTGCTTATTTCTCCCGCCATTTTCGCAGAACCATGGGAAAATTCTTCCAACTGATGCATTGCCTCTAACAATTTTTCCTTCATATCGGAAACACTGTCTAATCCACTTTTAAGCTGTTCAGTAATCTGCAGAACATCACCAAAAGAATTAATCATAGACTTAAAAATCTGTACAGTATTATCAAGCCTTTCATTAGACTCAGAAACAATATTACTATTACGTTCCATTATATGACTGGTATCCTCTATCATTTTAATTATATCTGCTAATATGTCTCCTATCATCTTAGTTGCAGAAGAAGATTCCTGGGACAAATTATTAATCTCATCTGCAACGACCGCAAAACCCTTTCCCGCTTCTCCTGCCCGGGCAGCCTCAATAGCAGCATTTAAAGCCAATAGATTTGTCTGTTGTGCAATTTCATTAATACTTCCGATAATCTCTCCAATCTGACTGGATTTTTTCGACAGAATATGAATTTTTTCAGAAGCTGCATGAGTAGACTGAATATTTTCATCAAATTTCGATGACAATTCACGGACAGCAATCATACCCTCTTCATTCTTATTTTTTAAATGATTCATATTCATTACCGTTTCTTCTACCTGCTGTTCAGAAAATCGGATTTTTTCATTCAATTCACTGAATACATCCAAGCTTCCTGAAACCTTTTCTATCTGAACATTTGCACTTGCCGTAATCTGTTCCGTAGCTGAAGCAATCTCCTGGGCGCTATCTTCAAAATTTTGAAGAGAATTATATATAATATCTGATGATTTCTGAATATCTTCAAAAGAAATCCTTACTCCCTCAATTAATCCCGCCATATCCTGTTCTTTTGTCTCTGCTTTTATAAACAAATTTTTAGCCCGAAAAGATACAAGTATACAGATTAAAACCATAAGGATATACACAATCATAATAAACACCCACCCTATTAACAGATGCATATTAAGAAATCCCTTTGGAAACAAAATCATTAACAGCATATTCGGAATAATTGTTGCAATAGCATTTGCACGAATCAGTGAAATATTATATTCATCTACAAGAATAGATAAACAAAAGTACATTTTTTCTCCATATTGGATAATATAAATTTCACAAATTCAATATTATTTTCCCATACAAAAATCTTTAAAAATAGTATCTACTAAATCATCCTCCACAGACTCTCCAATAATAAATCCTAACCGTTCATAGGCTGCCATCAAATCAATGGAATAAAAATCCTCAGTCATCCCATCTGCAATACTCTGTCTTACAAGAGTAACAGAGGAAAGTGCTTCTAAAAGTGCTTCTTTATGTCGAATATTCGTAATATATACCTCATCATTATAAGACAGGCTTCCATGGAAAAACATTGTATTTAACTGTTCATAGAATTCCTCAAATCCGGTATGCTCCTTTGCGCTGATTTCAATCACTACCGGTAATTGTTCCTGCTTAACATTGTCACTATTTTTTTGAGGTAACATATTCTGTCTGGTTACACAACTCTCCCATCTGTCTAAAATATACTGATTTGTCAGTACATTTTCCAAATCAGACTTATTCTTTAAAATAATTACACGCTTATCTTTAATCTTTTCCATAATTTGAAAATCATTTTTATCAAAATCCACAGAAGAATCTACAATATATAAAATAAGATCTGCATCTTTAACTGCTTCTAAAGATTTGTCCACACCGATTTTCTCTACTATATCCTCTGTATCTCGGATTCCGGCGGTATCTGATATATTAAGGGGAATTCCGTTAATTGAAACATACTCTTCTAATATATCCCTGGTAGTTCCCGCTATATCTGTGACAATCGCACGTTCTTTTCCCATTAATACATTAAGAATGGAAGATTTTCCAGCATTTGGCTTTCCAAGTATAACAGTACGAATACCTTCTTTCATTATTTTACCGTCTTCTGCAGTAATCAGTAAATGCTGTATATCATTTTCTAAATTCTCAAGTAATGAATCCAATTTTTCTCCAAAACCTTCTAAATCATAATGTTCAGGATCATCTAATGCAGATTCAATATAGGCAGTATTATGAATCAGATTATCCCTCATTTCTTCAATTTTTTTGCGTAAATCTCCTTTTAACTGTGACATTGCACTTTTTGCTGCTAAATTATTTTTTGCAGAAATCAAGTCAATAACAGATTCTGCCTGTGATAAATCAATTCTCCCATTTAAGAAAGCACGTTTTGTAAATTCTCCGGGTTCTGCCAGCCTTACACCATTTTGCAAAAGTAAATGCAGGATTTCTTTCATCACCTGCATACCTCCATGACAATCTATCTCAACTACATCTTCTTTTGTATAAGTAGACGGTGCTTTCATGACAAGAACAATTACTTCATCAATTATTTGATAATTTGAAGAATTCTCTTCAAATTCTTTTTTTTCATTTGTACAGTACCTTACTATATTTCCATAAGCAGCCGTATAGGAATTAAGATTTCTCACCTCTTTACCCTTATGCTTTGGCTTAAATATTTTATCTACAGTTAAAATTGCACTTTCACCACTTACACGAATAATGCCAATTCCACCCTGATTCATGCCTGTAGCTACGGCAGCTATTGTATCTGAAAGATTTATCATTTTAAAATTTCCTCCCTGAAAAAAACAAAACCACCCATTCACTTTACAGTATCAGGGTGGTCTTTGCCATATCCTTTAATTACTCTGTTTTAAAAATTCCAACAGACTCATCTAACTGCACCGCATCCTTCTTTAATCCTGAAACAGCCTCTGTAAGTTCATCAACTGCAAGTGAAAGCTTTTCTGTGCTGTTTGAAAGCTCTTCAGATGCTGACTCTGTCTCATTTGCTGTTGCCGAAATACTTTCAATGGCACACATTGTATCTTCTTTTGCAATCTCAATGTGGTTAACGCTTTTAGCAATATGCTCTACATGTTCTCCTAAATTCTGTACCTGATTATTAATATCATGGAAAACCCGGACTGTATCCTTTAATGCTCCTAACTGCATATTTACAATACCTTCTGCCTTCCTTGCAGTATCAATTGTAGTTCCCATTCTTTCCTGAATGTGTGTAATAATATCGCCAATCTGCATACCTGCATGCTGAGACTGCTCTGCCAGCTTCCTAATTTCCATTGAGACAACCGAAAAACCTTTTCCTGCCTCGCCGGCTCTTGCTGCTTCAATAGATGCATTAAGTGATAAAAGATTAGTCTGCTCTGCTATTTCATTAATTGTTTCAAGAATTTCAGAAATTGAACCTGACTGCTCGTTTAACAGATTAATTTCCTCAATGATATCTCTGGTAATTTTAGTGGAATCTTCAACTTTATCTTCAAGAGTCCCTACAATATCCATTCCCTCTATAACAGCATTTTTCGTCTGATTTGTAAGCTCATCCATATGATCTGTTCTACGGTGTACTTCATTGATTTTATTTGACAATTCCGTCATTTGGACTACGCAGTCTTCAGTATCCTTTGCCTGCTGCATAATACCATTATTAATATCACTCATTGCATTCGTCATATGATCCGTTACCTCATAAATCATATGAGTATTTACATTTACAGCCTCAGCAGAATCAGATACATTTTTACTTACTGATGCCATCTGATGTATAAGCTTTTTCATGCTGTTTATCATACTGATAATATTTTCATAAAGAATCTTAAATTCATCTTTTCTTTTTGTTTTAATATTACCCGTCAAATCTCCCTGTGCCGTAAGCATCAATGTCTCATTTGCTGTTCCGATAGCTTTTGAAATATTTGTGGAAAGTATGCTTCCTGTTACAATAGCAATAACGGAACACAAAATAACAGCAATCATTGAATACCTTAAAATCATATTTGCTCCTTCTTCTATTTCACTTTTCGGCACAATTGCACATACGGACATATCATCTTCCAGCTTTTCATAGGAAAAAAGATAACTGTTGCCTTCATAATTTATATAATTATTTCCTGAAACATTTTCTCCTTCAAAAGCATTCTTATAAAAATCCGTATCGCTAAAAACAATCTCATTATTACCTGAAACAACCTGACTGCCATCTGCAAAAACCAATCCCTTAATGCTTTCTTTACCAATTTTTGCATTTTCTAATATATTTTTCAGAAAATCGTAACGCACATCAATAAAAATATAGCCTACAGGCTTGTTAACAATATTACGGAGTACAGACACATAGGAAATTGCATATTCTGATGTATCCCTTCCCGTAAACTCATCTATAGAAGGATGGCTTGAAATCCATACATGATCACTACCATTCTCAATAACTGCCTTTCCTTCTTCTGATTCAATAAATGCTCCATATAAATCTCCGTTTACCGGTCCCTCTGCCGTACATGCCTTTCCGGTTTGTGCACAAATAATAATCTGGTCTATATATTCATCTGCCACAGCCTCATTAACAATTGCCATTTTCATCGACATAAGCATCGACTCTGTTTGTTGGCTTCCACCGGTATAATATCCTATAATATCATCATTAACTAACAGTCTTGTTGACATCAGTTCAATATTTTCAAATGTAAGATTAAAATATTGACTAAATGTAGAAACACTTGTAACTGTTGATTCTTTATAAGCTTTAGAAAGAGATTTTCTGCTGACAGAATAAATCAAAACATCTGTCGCAATAAATAAGATAACCAGCAGTAAAAATGCTGCAATCAATTTTCTTTTCAAATTCTTTTTCTTACTCATTATATTAATCATCTCCATTCCATAAAACAGGTGAACTTTATCAAAAATTATACTATAATTTTATCATTAAAAACTGTTCTTTACAAGCTATTTCATCATTGATATTTAAGCAAAAATAAATACCCCTGTATGAAATTTTTCCCATACAAAGGTATTTTACAAAATCTTCCAAAGAATTTAACTATTTTTTCAGATATACAACAACCTTACGGTAAGGTTCCTCACCCTCACTTCTGGTTGCTACATAATTATCATTCTGTAAAGCGGAATGAATAATTCTTCTTTCATAGGGATTCATTGGCTCAAGTGTAATACTTTTTCTTCCTCTTTTTACCTTAAATGCAATATTCTTTGCAAGGTTTTCCAATGTATCTCTTCTTCTTGCACGATAATTTTCCGTATCCAGCTTTACATGAATATAAGAATCACTTTCCTTATTTACAAAAAGACTGATTAAATACTGTAATGCATCTAAAGTTTGTCCACGTTTTCCAATCAGTATTCCCATTTCGGAACCCTCTAGATTAATACTCATACTGCGATTATCTTCATTGTAATCAACTTCAATTTCTGTTTCAATATTCATTGCCCTGAATAAAACATCAAGGTAAGATTTTGTCTTATCCACAATTGTTTCATTCTCTTCTGCCTTCTTTGCTTTAATTACTGCCGATTTTGCACCAATTCCCAAAAATCCCGAAGATCCTTTTTCAACAACTTCATATTCTAATTCTGCACTTGTAATACCTAATTCAACTGATGCTGCTGTTACTGCTTCTTCCACTGTTTTTCCCGTAAACTCTTTATATTCCATTATTACTTCTCCTCCTTTTGATTACTGTTATTATAACTAAGCATTATATTAGCCTTTGCACCGATACTTCCACTCTTATACTGCTTTTTCTGGCTATTTTCCACAGTCTGCTGTGTTTCCTTAGAGGGAACATAACTCTTTAAAGGAGTCACCGCATTTTTACGCATTGCTTCGCGCTTTTCAAGTTCCTCCTGGGCAGCTTCAGAATTTTCCATCATACGCTCCATGAATGATTTCTTTCCACCATTTTTTTTACGTTTCTTTTCTGCTTTCTCCATCTGTTTTTTCAAAATCTCATCCATGTCTGCATGGTCATAATAAAAATTAATTCCAATCTGTGTTAGCAGTGAAAGAAAGGCATTCATTGTCCAGTAAATACCAATACCGGCAGGCATTGAAATACCAATAAAAACCGACATTAACGGCATTGTAATCTGCATACTTTTCATCATGGCAGCAGTCTGGCCTTCCATTTGCTGATCTTGCTTACCTGTGGTCACCTTCATTGACAGATAATTGAAAAATGCAGATAAAAACGGTATACAAAGCGCCCAGCTCAAATGATATCCCGGTGCCTCTGAAATATTAATACCAAGGATAAAAGAATGAATCGTATCAATCTTTTCCACATTACCGGCAAGTATATTATCACCGGTCATTTTTATTGTATCAATCAAAGTATTTAAATTAGATATACCAAAATTAGAAAGTACATCTATAATATTATCAACATCAATTTCAGATAACTTTTCAAATTTGTTTATTGCATAACTGGCACTGCTAACTTTATTTTCACTTACAAAATCTATTATAAACTGCTGTGCCTTATCAACACCCTGACTATCAATTACAGCGTTGGCAATAGGCGAATACATATCCTTAATTTTACCTACATATGCCGGAACATTTTGTATAACACGGTATAATCCCATAATTATAGGAAATTGTATTAAGGTTGTAAGGCATCCACCCGTCATAGAAGTTCCGTATTTGTCATAAACAGCCTGTATTTCCTGCTGCTGTTTTAACATTGATTCCTGATCCTTCTTGTTTTTATATTTTTTCTGAATCTTTGAAAGTTCCGGTTGGATTATTGCATTAATTTTTGTAGATTTCTGCTGCTTTATGGTAAGCGGTAATAAAATTATTTTTACAATAACAGTAAAAATAATTATACAAAATCCGAGGTTGGCAATTCCATTATCACCAGCCAGTAAATTATATATAAAATCCAGTAATTTACCAAACAGCCAAGCGAATGGTCCTAAAATACCACCCTGCATTGTTAAAAACATCAAAATAAATGTCCTCCTTAAGATTTTTTTTGTGGAACCGGATCATAACCACCCTTTGAAAAAGGATTGCAGCGTAAAATTCTCCATATTGCAAGAATACTCCCTTTTAATGCACCATGTAATTCCAGGGCTTCAATAGCATAGGAAGAACATGTAGGATAATATTTACAACTTTTATAACCTTTTAAAGGAGATAAATACTTCTTATAAAATTGTACAATTTTTATAAGAATAGATTTCATAAAATGCACCAACTTAAATTATTCATTTTGTTATATTCTTGAAAGCTATACATTTTCCAGAGAATTATAGATTTTATGCAGTTTAGCCAAATGTAGAAATGCACTTTCAATATCTGCGTAGTTATGACCTTTAGAATTAACTCTTGCTACCACTACAATATCCTTTCCTTTTATAAGGTCATTTTGACATAAGCGGTAAACTTCCCTAATCAATCTGGTGATACGATGCCTGACAACAGAATTGCCAACCTTCTTACTAACAGATATCCCAAATCTGTTAATCTCCAAATTATTGTCTACTATATACATAACAAGGTATTTGTTAGCATAGGATTTACCCTGTTTATATACATTTCCAAATTCTAAACTGTTCTTTAAAGAAATAAATTGTTTCATTTTTATTATTTTCCCTTAAGTAAAGAAAAAGGTCACAAACCTGTGACCTATGCTGACAAACGTTTTCTTCCCTTAGCACGTCTAGCGGCCAATACTTTTCTACCATTCGCTGTGCTCATTCTTTTTCTAAAACCATGAACTTTAGATCTATGTCTTTTTTTAGGCTGAAATGTCATCTTCATTGCTCAAATACACCTCCTCTTCTTTGAAAACATCTATCCTATTATATTTAAAAAAAACTTGTTAGTCAAGCAAATCTTTCTTTTTTGGTTATAAATTTTACATAAAAGTCTTATATACAGCAATTTGTCCTGCGTTTACATAATATTATCCACAAAATGTGGATAAAATGTTGATAACTTTACTTTTTTTCATTTTCTTTTGTGGATATATTTTCATTTTTCTTTTATTTGCATAATTTTTTTATTTTATAAAGTTATCCACATCACACACATACCCATTTTTCCTTGAAAAAATAGGATTTTTATAGTAAGATAATTAAATATGTGTATGTGCATTTTAATATCTGACTCTTATACACAACTGCCGATGCCGACGAACTCAAGGGTGTTGATCTCGGTTGTCGACGTATCA
>JAIDHZ010000301.1 GCA_029052995.1 Lachnospiraceae bacterium
CCTATAATGAGATTAATGAATTTGAAAAGGAACTAAGTGACTGGGGAGCTATTGTCATAAAGTTCTGGGTACATATTGATAAAGATACGCAGTTAGAAAGATTTACGGACCGGCAAAACACTCCGGCAAAACAGTGGAAGATTACAGATGAGGATTGGCGTAACCGTGATAAATGGGAGCTTTATGAGTCTGCAGTTGATGAAATGATTGCCAAGACAAATACCCCTTATGCACCGTGGGTAGTCCTTGAATCAAACGACAAAAAATATGCGAGAATTAAGGCATTAAAGACGGTGATTGCAGAGATCGAAAAGCGGTTAAAGTAAACAGTTGTATAGTAAAAAATAAGTAAACTTTGAACGTCATAGAACTTTCTGAATAGAATGTTGTGTTGAGAAAAATAAGATAAGGCGGGAAAGAATGAAAATAATAGATATGCATTGCGATACTATCAGCCGTCTTTTTGATGGCAATGCCAAGGGAGCCGTGCAGCATTTAGGGAAAAATGATGGAATGGTTGATTTGTGCAGGATGAAGAAAGCGGATTACATGGTGCAGAATTTTGCATTGTTTGTGGATAAAAGCAGACAGGAAAGTCCATATGAACAGGCAAAAAGGCTTCTGGATTTTTTTCATGATGAAATGTCAGCATGTAGTGATAAGATTGCTCAGGTCTTTAGCATAGGGGATATTAGAAAAAATGAGAATGAGGGAAAAATTTCTGCAATGCTGACCATAGAAGAGGGAGGCGTTTGTGAAGGAAGCATGGAAAAACTGCATTTT
Source organism: Lachnospiraceae bacterium (assembly GCA_029052995.1). GTDB lineage: Bacteria > Bacillota > Clostridia > Lachnospirales > Lachnospiraceae > CAG-590. The sequence goes on from JAIDHZ010000301.1 coordinate 784, forward strand.
TTTTATGAGCAGGGCGTACGTATGATGACGGTTACGTGGAATTATGCAAACGAGCTGGGATTTCCTAATTATACGGCGGAGGGCGGTTTATATACACCCAATATGAAGGACGGACTGACAGACAAAGGTATAGATTTTGTCAGGGAAATGGCAAGGATTGGTATGATTATTGATGTATCCCATTTATCAGATGCAGGTTTTTATGATGTGTTAAAGTATACAAAGGTACCGTTTGTTGCAAGTCATTCAAATGCAAGAGCATTATGTCATGTGGTCAGGAATCTGACAGATGATATGATTCATGAACTGTCGGACCGGGGCGGTGTAATCGGACTAAATTACAGTGTGGACTTTTTGAGAAATCCGCCGGGAAACCTGTCAGAAATATCTCTGTATGACAGCGGAAGCTGGGGGAAGAGCGAAGCAACCTTGATGGACATTGCAGGGCACGCAAGGCATATAGCAGATATAGGCGGTGTAGAATGCTTAGGGCTTGGCAGTGATTTTGATGGTATACCGCTTAATCCGGAGATTGCAGATGCAGGGGAGGTTCCAAAGCTCATTGATGCATTGGAAAAAACAGGTTTTCATGAGTCGGAGATAGAGAAGATTTTTTATAAAAATGTATACCGTTTATATGAAGATGTATTAGGTTAAGCTTACAGATAAAGAGGATGGTGCAGGGAGGCAGCTTTAGGTAAAATGCATGTAGGAGAGATGAAAGGAGTACGCAGTGGGAAATCAGTTTGACAGGACGAAAATGCTTTTAGGCGGTGAGGCAATGGAAAGGCTGGCAGCTGCAAGGGTTGCAGTTTTTGGAATTGGCGGTGTTGGCGGCTATGTTGTGGAAGCACTTGCCCGCAGTGGAGTAGGTTTTTTTGTTTTGGTTGACAGCGATAAAGTGTGTGAAAGCAATATTAACCGTCAGATTATTGCCACAACAAGGACAGTGGGCAGATATAAAGTAGATGTTATGAAGGAGCGGATTTTGGAAATTAATCCGTTGGCAGAGGTTTACTGTTATCCCTGCTTTTATCTGCCGGAAACTGCGCAACAGTTTGATTTTAGTGAATATTCTTATGTGGTGGATGCGGTGGATACTGTGTCTGCAAAATTGGAACTGGTATGCAGGGCGAAACAGAGTAACACACCGATTATCAGCTGCATGGGTGCAGGGAATAAACTCGACCCTACACAGTTTGAGGTGGCAGACGTTTACGATACTGCCGTGTGTCCCCTGTCCCGGGTAATGCGCCGTGAGTTAAGAAAACGGGGAATAGATGAACTGAAGGTAGTGTATTCCAAGGAGGTGCCAATAAGACCTGTATATTCCAATGCAGAAGCAGATGGGTGCAGAAAGCAGACACCGGGCAGTGCGGCATTTGTACCCTCTGTTGCCGGCCTGATTATTGCAGGTGAGGTTATTAAGGATTTGGCGGGTCTGAATGATTGAGGGGGATACCATAGATGTGTATTGCGTGGTGATCTGTAAAGCTTATCTAGGAAAGAATATATGAGGACACATTATGACAGCAAAGGCCTGTGCATATTTGACTGTTTTATAGTAATGTCACAATAACCGGGCTTCTTTGGAATCAATTTACCTGTTTTGGTAACTTCAATAATATCACTGTTACTGCTCTTATAAGCAGCTCTGGTTGTGACAGTCTTCTTCCGACAATTCAATATCAATCTTACCCATATGGGATCTGATATCTTATTTTACATGTTCACACCACACTGAGCGGTAAATTGCATCTTTTGCCTTATCATTTAGTATTTCTATCAATGCCTCAACATTTTTTGACATCTTTATTTCCCCTTCAATAAAACACCCATGGAAAAAACCCATGGGTGTTTTTATCATTCATCTATAGCTTTCACTTTCCAATTCGGACATCATCTACATCATTTACAGCTCCGCAGTCACAGTAGTAGGATACAAGGAATTCAACATCTTCATAGACCCCATCGACTAAATATCCTCCATGGTCAGTTAACATATGTGGACGATATTGTTCACGAATTTTATCCTTCTCATCCTGAGTCATAGTACACAGATAAACAAATTCTGCACCACACTTACAAACTATTTTACCGCCCACCCTAACTTTCTGAATCACCATATACGGCTTCCATGCATGTGTGTGATTTTGTGGCGGTTTGGGATTTTCATCTACATCTTTTTCAGCTCCACAGTCACAGCGGTAGAATCCAATTTCTCCAACCAAATTATAAGCCGGTTCAAGTGAATAATTAGACGGTTCACCATTGATGAGATGGTTATAAAGGTGTTGATGATATTTCTCATTAACTTTGTCACGTTCTTCCTGAGTCATGGTATATAGGTCAACAAATTCAGCGCCACAGTTACAAACTGTTTTAATCCCCACTTTAACCTTTTTGGTTCCTATATACGGCTTCCATACATGGGTGTGAGGTTTTGAGGGGTTCTGCGGTGTTGAAGGACTTTCCGGTGCCCCAGCCTTTACGGTAAATTTAATCTTCTTGCTCTTACCTTTGTACGTCACCGTAATAGTACATTTGCCGGCTTTCTTAGGAGTTAACTTACCTTTCTTGGTAACGGAAATCACTTTCTTGTTGCTGGTCTTATATTTTGCCTTGGACGTTACCACCTTGCCGCCGTACTTTACAGTTAACTGTACTTTCTGTTTCACGGCAATCACCTTCTTTGAGGTCTTCTTCCCGTTAACCTTAATTGTTACGTTTAATGTTTTCTTTGTTGCCGCTGACGCATTTTCAGGCGGCAGGACAGATATCATCATAATAATCACCATGATATAGACTGCCTTCTTAATAGCTTTCATAGTTATCACCCTTTCTTTTGTAATAAAATCAGTAACAGTTATCTCTTTGCCTTTATGCCTCATATAACTAATCATATTATAGACAAATTTTTGTTAATATGCAAGCAAATTATTTTGCCTGATAATAAAATAAAGAAAGGGCAAAGGGGTAATATTATGATTTCATATGAACCATTGTGGCAAACGATGAAGGAGCGAAAAGTAACGACATATGCACTTATCTATAAACATAATTTTAGCCCATATACAATTACTAATCTAAAGCGCAATAAATCAATCACCATGAACACATTAGAAAAATTATGTAAAGTATTGAATTGCACAGCAGATAGTGTTGTTCAATTTACTGATGATAAATAGTATACTATATTGTTAACAGATGTTCTCGCAGGCGGCTTGCTGCCCCTTGAGTTTCCAGTTGCAAATGTTTTATCATACAAAAAGGGATATTCAGGTTGTACATACAGGAATACCCCTTATCTTATTTCATATATTTTTCTGTCATATAAAAACTTTCTCATTAATAGGTAATAAATTTCATATTTTCTTATGTTTAAAATGCCATAGAATCCAGTATTTAGCGGCATTCCAAGATAATTAAATG
>JAIDHZ010000302.1 GCA_029052995.1 Lachnospiraceae bacterium
CCTATTAGACCGGTTTCTGTATAAGAGTTATTCTTATCCTCCTCACAGAATAAACTAATGTATGTTCCTGTCCTGCCAATATCTTCTCAGGTTCTGCTTTTGCAACTACAAACACATTTCTCGGTGTAATCTTTGCTCCTGTCAGTCTTGGGCTGCTGTCAACCAATCTATAGCAGTCATTGTCGCCCTTTAACTCAGTATCATCAAAATCAATTCTTGCATTATTGAGTTCGATATAACTGGCATCTTTAACATCCGGACTATTATATGCTGCATTATCATATTCGACTTTTGCTTCAACATTACCATATTTTGATTTTGCCACCAGTTTACCACTTTCAGGGAAATTTTTACTTACAGTTGTATCCCCATCATATATTTTCGTCATGGCTTCTTCCGACGGATTTTGAATCTCTAAATCCATCGGCTCAACATAAACTGTAAACTCAAAAGGAAATGGTCCCACCTCAGAACTGACAGCCTTATCTTTAACCGTAAAACTTAATTTAATTCCACCTTTAGCTACTTTTCTTGGTCCTTCCGTTTTATTACTGTCAGCCTTTTTCAGCAAAATACCTTTGTCAGTGGCAACAGCCTCAATTCCCAAATCCTCTAGCCAGTCATCGCCGGAAGTAATAGTATATTCCAGGTTTGTTGCCGCTGTTTTGCCATCATAGGAACATTGTATATAATCCGTACCGCTTAATGGCTGCTGATAGTGATATGTAATACTATCATCGAGAAGAAAAATGTCTTTATATTTATAAAAAGGATATAAGGTTACTACTTTACCCTCTTCTGCGTTCTCCAACAATATCTCCTGATATCCAAGAATCCGGGCTCCGAGCGGAAATTCCGGTTTTGCTCCAATAGTTTTATCGGGATCCAGTGTCCATCCTGCAAAATCCAATCCCTGTTTTTCCTCTACAAAAGTACCCAAAGAGAAAAATTCATCCCTATCACCATACCGTACTTCCTGCTTTTCTGCACTGTTAATATCCTCTGCATTTTTTGCATAAACTATTGTATAGGGTAATCCTTTCCAGTTTATGGAAACCGTACATTCTGTTGGACTGTTGGTTACCGGAATCTCTTTAAACTTAACTGAACACCAGTACCCGTTTTCATCCGATGAGTCAACACCTCCCCCTAATGAATCATATATGGAAGCAGACACACTTACACTGTTTTTGGCATCGTTAATATCAAACTCATATCCATAACGTTTGAGTCCGTCCAGCCTCAATGTTCCACCTAAGGGTACATACACAGTAAAGTCATCTTTTTGGCTTCCTCCAGCAGTATTGCTACCACCAGCAGCAGCACCGATTGAATATGTACATTCTCCTCCACCTAAATCTACGTTCACCTTATAATTCACCAGTTTACGGGTACAACAAACCTGAATAGCATCCTTACCATACAGCTTGACATTAGGAGTAGCTTTACTTAAATCTACATTACCACTAGAAGTTTTACCGTTAAAATACTTCCATGGTCCTACATAATCATAGCACTTGTTACTATTCCCTTCAAGCAAGTTATCCACTACATCACTCAAATCACAGGTGGAATCATCATTCTTAACAACATCATAAGCTCCCAAATAGCCAGATTCCCCATTCTCATTATAAAAAAAGAACTCACATCTTATTTTTTCTTTCTCTTCATCTTCTTTATTATCCTCTGTACTGCCATCTTTTTCATCTTCTGAAGTATTATCTCCGTCTTCACCATTTTCCGAAGTGCTGTCTTCCACGCCATCTGTCAAAGATTCAGAACCGCCTTCTTCTTCTACATCTACATCCTGATCTGTTACCGGTGTTAAATCCTCGGTATTTTCCTCTGGCACTTCTAGTTCTTCATTTGACTCCTCTGCATTATCAGCAACACCCGCTTCCGGCTCTTCCTGTGCGTCTTCTTCCACGGGATCTGCAGGATTTTCTACAGTTTCTCCCTCCGTAAGCTGGGCATTTTCCTGTGCCATTACCTGTGTGTCTATCTCTGCCTGATCATCCACCAAAGCATTTGCCGATGAAGTCAGAAAATAAGACTGGGAAACCAGCATGACCAAAACCATGACAACTGCAACAACACGCCTGCCTGCGCCAGCACTCCATGAAAAGAAATAATTTATGACACTGATTACTGCCACCAATGCCAATACTGGATACGTTAAGATTTTATGTCTCTTCGCAATCCTTAATAGTTTTTCAATAAGTTTGTTTTTAGCATTCATCTTATCACCTCATACTTTAATATTATATTCAAAATGTTCCATTTATAAATCTATTCACATTAGTTGTTAAAAATGCGCTATTCCAGCAAGTGAATCTGTGAATAGTATACCACATGCTACTAAAAATGAAAAGTTTTTCCTTAAAACTTATCAAAAAAAAATTACAATTTATATTGTTTTGGTATAACACAACCCACAATATATTGAGTTATACTGTAAATTTATACAGATTACATATAATGTATCGGAATACAGTCTTTTTTTCATTACAACCTTGACCAAAAAGGGTTCAAGTGATACTATATTTTTGAGTATTTTAACAGGTAATATCCCTTATTTCATCATGCATGCTTTTAATGGGATAACTCAATAATAATTTAATAAGAGGTGTACAAAATGACAAAAACTTTTGACGATTTATTGGCAAAGGCCGCTGCCTGCCCAATCAAGAAGGTGGCAATTGCAGTTGCACAGGATGATGCCGTATTAGAGGCAGTTGCAGAAGCAAAAAAACGTAACATTGCTGAAGCCATCTTAGTAGGTAACGAGACGAAAATCAAAGAAGTTGCTGCTGACATTAACATGGACTTATCCGATTACGAGATTATCCATGTGGAGGATGACTATGAAGCAGCACTTACCGCTGTAAAGCTTGTACATGACGGCAAGGCTGATATGTATATGAAAGGATTGATTGATACAAAATCCTTCCTGAAGAGTGTACTTGACAAAGAAGTTGGTCTTCGCACAGACAAAACCCTGTCACATGTATGTATCTTTGATATTAAAGGACTTGACAGATTGTTGTTCTTAAGTGATGTGGCATTCATCCCATATCCGGATTTGGAGACAAAAGCTAATATTATTCGCAATACGGTTGAAATTGCACATGCCTGCGGAATTGAGAATCCAAAGGTTGCGCCGCTTGCAGCAGTTGAAGTTGTAAATCCGAAGATGCCTGTTACCGTTGACGCTGCTGAATTAACTAAAATGAATGACGAAGGCAGACTTACAGGCTGTATCGTAGACGGACCGCTCTCCTATGACCTAGCAATTGATCCGGAGGCAGCCAAACATAAAGGCGCTACAGACCGCAAGATCGTTGGTGATGCCGATATCCTTTTATTCCCGGACATTCAGGCCGGCAACATTACTTACAAAGCATTAGTGCATAATTCCAAATCCTTAAACGGCAACATATTAACCGGTACCAAAGCCCCGGTCATCTTAACCTCCCGCTCAGATGATTTTGAGACCAAGGTTAATTCCATTGCTGTCGGTGCAATTGTGGCTGAAGCTATGAATCAATAAAAATATTTTAGGAGGAATTATAACAATGGCTTACAAGATTTTAATTATTAACCCGGGGTCTACATCTACTAAAATCGGAGTGTTCGAGGACGAGACCCAGATGTTTGAAGAAACCTTAAGACATTCAACGGAAGAAATTGCAAAATATGATTCCATACTTGACCAGAAAGATTTCCGCAAAGAAGTTATCTTAAAC
>JAIDHZ010000303.1 GCA_029052995.1 Lachnospiraceae bacterium
CAGGGAACCATTTATCCCGATGTAGTGGAAAGTGGTCTTGGTGGAGAGTCGGCAGTGATTAAGTCCCACCATAACGTGGGCGGTCTTCCTGATTATGTGGATTTTAAGGAGATTATAGAGCCACTTCGAGATTTGTTCAAAGATGAGGTGCGCAAGGTGGGGTTAGAGCTTGGAATTCCGGAATATCTGGTATTTCGTCAGCCGTTCCCGGGACCGGGACTTGGTATCCGAATTATCGGTGAGGTTACTGCGAAGAAGGTGCAGATTGTGCAGGATGCAGATGCCATTTATCGGGAGGAGGTTGCTAAAGCCGGGCTTGACAGGGAGATTAACCAGTATTTTGCGGCGCTTACGAATATGCGCAGTGTTGGTGTCATGGGTGATGAGCGTACCTACGATTATGCAGTGGCATTGCGGGGGGTAAAGACCGTTGATTTTATGACAGCAGAAAGTGCAGAGATACCGTTTGAGGTTTTGCAGACGGTGATGAACCGGATTATTAATGAGGTAAAGGGAGTTAACAGGGTAATGTATGATTTGACTAGTAAGCCGCCGGGGACGATTGAGATGGAGTAGTGCATGAGTATATAATTTATTATATATGGAAGGTAGTCTATAAGATTGCCTGTCGTGTTTATAAATGAAGTTAATTTTGCAATTTTGTCTTAATATTGTTGCCAATACTTATACAAAGGAGCATATAGTCATGGACAAAACAGATGAAAGAATATCCTCATTAGCAGAATACATTAATATTATAAAAAAGTACGATTTGCGTAATCAGTATTTCAGAGGAGAGAATCAGAAATATCCTAATATATCATCAAGTCTTATTAGAGGATATGCCTCTAAGGGACAAATATTCGGTTTAGTTGATATTTACTCTAATCTTTTGAGAGAATACTATCAAGAGGTAGGATATGAATTGGATAAAATGCAAGAAGAAAATTTTCTTGCGTTTTCTCAACATCATGGGTTAAAAACAAATTTAATTGATTTTACTACAGCACCTTTGGTTGCACTTTATTTTGCCTGTGAACGCGAGAAGTATGGTGTTGATAGTGGTTTTGTATATATTTTACATGAGGAAGATACTGTAGACGCTTCAGAGTTTCTTCAAGAGTACTCTATAAAAGAGCACTTATGTCATAATGTGTTCAGTCAGTTGGCTTGGAATGAGTCCGATATTGTTACTGGATTTAGAACTTTATTAGAAAAATACACTGGATTGTTTTCTGGCAAGAATCCATATGACTTGGTAAAGGATATGGCTAAACAAATACAAAATTATCCACAGTTTGAAAAATGTAACTCATATTTGAAAGAAAGAGAAATATTATGCAAAAAAGGAATGAATAGAATCTGTGAAATCCCTCAATTAGTGAAAAAATATCTTCCTGATTTTGACATATTAGGTGGGATGGGGATTATGGAGTTTACGGCACTCTTTTTGTTGTTTTTTGATGATATGAGGTGTTTGTCATCAAAACTACCATCTGATATCCCATTTCCTAATATACCTTATTTTATGTACAAAACGCCATTAAAATTTGATCGAATAAGGAATCAAAGTGGTGTATTTTTATATCAAGCGTTTATAGATTACCAAACAGATATCGATGAGATGGGGGGATTGATGGTACAGAAAATAACCCCCAGTATGGTTATACAAGTAGATAATCAAAAAGAGATTATGAAAGAGCTAGATATGGTTGGAATTAATAAAAAATACATATATGGTGATTTTGATAATACGGCACAATATATTAATATGAAGTTTTTTGGTAACTAGAGAGTGAATGTTAATGGCAACATTTTGGCAACAGAAAATCAGCAATCCATGGTAAATAATGTAATTGAAGTAAAAACAGGCGCGTATTTGTATAAAACTTAAACAAATATAGTTAAGAACAACAAAGAACACGCCGAGTTCGAATGATACAAGAGAGCATATTTTATTTTATGTGGAAGGTAGTATATAGGATTGTTTACATTATTTAAAAATTAGGATTTTTCTACTGATTAAGAAGAAAATGTTGCCATATATGAGTAAGTAGTATATGCACTTGTCTTGTATTGATATTTTTTTCAATTACAATTATTTGTTAAAAAAATTTTTGAGTTTTACGTGTAAAAAGATTAATACAAAGGAG
>JAIDHZ010000304.1 GCA_029052995.1 Lachnospiraceae bacterium
ATGTGTGAGTCACTCCTGTTCCTTCCTCTTTCTGCATTTCTTCATCTGATGGTTCCTCCGTACTTCCCGTTATCTGCTCACTTGTTTCTGTATTTTGTTCTGTTACTTCCTGCGTTGTAATTTCATCAAACTCTTGGTGTATATCCTCTACATTCTGAACGTCTTTCGAAATATCGTTAAGCTCTTCCTTATACACCTTTAAAATATAGGTTTTTACATTTCCGGACAATGCCGTAACTGTAATGCGTACCTCATTTTCACCTATCTGCAATTTTTCCGGCATATCCAAATCAACAACACTGTCCTCTTCCATCGGAATCGCAGACAAACCTATCATTTCCACATCTAACCCCACATGCATTTCATATTCCATTTTTCCCGGCGAGAAGGATTCCGTCAAATCTCCCGGGGCCACAATTAAATCAGCCAGTCTTGCATCAGTTTCTTCGTTCTTATTAACACCAATATTAAAGCTTTTTGCAGAAGATGCTACTTCAATATAATCCATGTCTGCATAATCAATCAAATAGACATCTTTTAATTCCACTTCTGTTTTGCCTGTTTGTAATGGTCTGAACGTAATTTCATAGCTTGCATTTCTTGTCTTTTCCCCATAGCTGTCCTTTAATTCCAAAACCCCTTCCGTACCTGTCACACGGGAATCATCCGGAACAAATTCTAACATATCCGGATCATATGACAAATATGCATTAATTGAATACAAATCCACATCACTATCCAACTGCAGGGTCAGCTTAAACTCTGTCTCTTTCTTTACAGAATCCGGTATTCTCAAAGACACCTCTGCCGTTTTTGCATAAGCTTTATCATTTGCATTAATTCCCAACAGGGAAAGGCTCAGTACGAGCACAGCTGATAATAAAAATGCTATTTTCTTCTTCATATACATACTCCTTTTCCTATTTCCAAAAAGCTAATGTCATCACTGTGCTTTTCTTGTAATGTTAATTGTATACTGCTGTGTCTTACCATTTTGTGCTTTTCCTGTTATTTTTACTGTAGTCGTTTTACCTGCATCATTTAAATCAACTGTACCGGTTCCGGAAACCGTAGCATATTTGCTGACCGGAGAAGCTGTGATTGTGACTTTTGAAACTGATTTGGAAACAGCCATTGTATAATCAAATTTGTTATAAGCAAATGTCGGGCTAATTGTAAGCTGTGAACTTGTTCCCGTTCCACTATAAACTTTCAAAGATGAAAGGTATGGATTCGGATTACCAGCAGCTGCCGGCAAAGCACACTTAGCGTTCGGCATATTATTATATACAGGAATATAAAATACCATTGTATCATTTAAGATTCCCAGACTATTATATGCTGACCTTGTTATTCTCCCCTCTGAATAAGGTGCCTGTACATTCGTCATATACTGATGGCTGTACAATGGTGCATTTTTTAAATCGGTAGACGCCACATTAAACTTTTGAAAATATAAAGTATTTTGTCCCTTATTAATATAATTCGCAGCAATATATTTTGCACCACCGACAATTGACTTATATGGATTTGTCCACGGTCTTCCATAGGTAGTTCCGGTCTTGGCCCATTTCAGCCCATTTGCCACAGCATTCGCACCATCATTAGCTCCAATATTGTAGTAGTTATAAATTCCCTCATAGCCTTTATACGTACCACTTGTAGAATTAGAACCATTGGCACCAACCTCCTGTTTAACGCGTGTTGCAAGGAAATATGGATTTGCCATGGCACTTCTTCCTGCATCCATAAATGCCTGCTTGTAAGTTCCAGTAACCTTCTTATTTGTTGCAGAATCAGTTACACTGTAGCTGCCCTTCATAAATGTATTATTAAGTATACTCTGCACCACATTCTCACTGTGGGAAGAATCATAGGCTAACGCTTCATATTGGAATATATCAGTGCTGTTCAAAAAGTTTCTCGGATCCATATAATATTGTATAACCTTGGTATCTGCCGAGTACCAGTTCGTCCCATCCTTTAACGTATATTTATCCGTTGCCCAGTTGTATGCACCTGAGGCAGTGGATAAATATGAAAATGGTGCAAGGGAAGCTGTTCCCTTGGGATAATTGCTTTGGATTACATTCCTTCCAACTACACTTTCATTTTGAATTACTGTATTCCAGTCCAAATTAGTCTTTATAGCAACAAATTTCCAGTTTGGATAAGCCTTATGTAGTTCCGTCAGGCTTGTTTTATAACTATCCGGAAATTCATTTAACAATGTCTGAAACTCTTTTTCTGTTACGGGAGCTGTTGGGTTCTCCGTTGTCTTTTCCGTAGTTTTTTCTGTTGTAGTTTCCGTTGCCTTTTCTGTTGAATATGTTCCAAGGGTGATATAATCTTTCATAGCATAACCGGTAACTGTCTTTTTATCATATGTTACCTTAATCTTATACCAGTCCCCCGTTGTTCCCAATACAGAAACCACCGTCTTTTGCGGAACCTTTAAAAGAACCGCTGCAGATGTACTGGCAGATTTTCGAATATTCAAATAACTAGTCACCTTTGAATTTACATACCCCTCCTTCGGCTCATTTTCCGTTGAGGTTGTATTCTTATTCTCATCTGTTGTCCCGGCGTTTGATACATCAACGTATTTGCCTAATACATACCCTGTCTTAGTCTTACCTCCTGACGTAACTTTAATCTTGTACCAATATTTTCCGGACTTTTTGGTTATCCCTAATACATTTGCTTTTTCGCCCTTTTTTATCTTTAACAGGCTGGAAGAAGAAGTTTTTGCGCTCTTTCTGACATTCAGATAAGACTTAACTTTGCTGTTAACCGTCCCCCCTGCCGGAAAAGGCATCTTAATATAAGCACTACTCACATACCCGGTCTTTGTCTTCCCATTAACCTTCCCTTTGCACTTGTACCACTTTGTCCCCTTATTAGTGACATAACCAAGTACCGTAACTTTCTGGTTCTTTGAAAGCATACCATAACTTTTATATTTCGTTCCCGCCTTTTTTCTTATATTTACCTTTGCAGTTGTAGTCGCCGTAAAGGATATTCCTGATGAACAGGTTGTCGCAGCCTCTGCATTTACACCTGTGGCAGCCACCATGCAAACACAAAGAAACAAAAAAACAATGACACTTTTACATGTTTTCTTTTTGACATTTCCCATGATATAATTTGTCATACGTACTCCCCTTACTAATTTATTCTACATAAAAAATTAACATAACATAGTCACATGATACTATATCACCAAATAAAATTCAACAAAAATATATCATTTTCCAACATTTATCTGATAATTCTTTAAATTTTTTTAACATTATTTTCATGTAAATTTCATATTACGGAAAAATATTATGTAAATTAACACAACTTCTTTTCCCGTATCCTACTTTCAAAATATAAATTCTTATTTGCCGCCAAGCCGTGAAAGATCCTGTTTGCGTACATAGGCTTTAATTGCAATCCCCTCTTCTGTGTACTCTTCTGATAACAGCCTTCCATAGGTTCTGATTGCCGACAACAGACCTGTATCTTTATAATTCAACACAGTCTCAACATAGGTCTGATTTTCCTGCAGCATTCTTTCAATTGTGTTGCAAAGCTGTTCAAATCCCTTCTCCTTCAATGCTGAAATTAATACAGCAGCATCTGCATGTAAATCCTTTAAAACAGGTACAGTATCCAGGCAGTCAATTTTATTAAATACAGTAATTACCGGCTTGTCTTCAATTTCAAGCTGCCGCAGCGTTTCATATACCGCATGCATTTGATAATCCATATCAGGATTTGATGCATCCACCACATGCAAAATTATATCACAATACTTTGCCTCTTCTAAAGTAGAACGAAATGCCTGAATCAGATGATGGGGAAGATTGGAAATAAATCCGACCGTATCGGTTAACATAATGTTTTGTCCTTTTGAAAGAGAAAGCATTCTTGTTGTTGGATCCAAGGTTGCAAACAGCTTATCTTCTGATAACACATCTGCATTCGTCAAATGATTTAGCAGTGTAGACTTACCTGCATTTGTATATCCTACAATACACACTATAGGACTACTATTGTTACTGCGTCGTTTCCTTTGGGTTTCCCTGTGTTTCCTGACCAAATCCAGCTCAGCATTCAGTTTGGAAATTTGTTTCCGAATCAGACGGCGATCCATCTCCAGCTTTTTCTCTCCAGGTCCCCTTGTTCCAATCCCTCCACCCAAACGCGAAAGAGATGGCCTTAACCCTACAAGCATTGTGGCATTATACTTTAATTGAGCAAGTTCTACCTGAATTTTACCTTCCTTTGTCTTTGCCCGTGCTGCAAAAATATCCAGAATAACCATTGTGCGATCCATTACCTTTATATCTAAAACCTGTGAAAGATTCTTCATCTGTACCGGTGTCAACTGCCTATCGCAAACAATGCCTGTAGCATCATTTGCCACAAGCATTGTCTTTAATTCCTCAATTTTTCCTTTTCCAAGATAAGTGACCGGATTGGCAATTTCCAAATTCTGTACCAGTCTGTCTGCCACCACTGCTCCTGTAGTCTTTACAAGTTCCTCAAGTTCATTTAGCGCAACTTCATCTTTTATTGCTCCTCTTTCATGCACAGCCACTAAAATAACCCGTTCTGTATTATTTTTGTTTTCAAAAAACTGTTCCATGTTAACCTCCAGCTACTGTGTCACTTCATCGCTTGTCTTTCTTGTAAACAGCAAGTCATATTCATCTTTTCCATCCAAGTCGTTCGGGTATGTCTCTACAAATGTTTTTGCCTTGGTAAAAGCTGTATTATAATCTTTCATTTTTTCATAATATACAATCTCATCAAATAAAAGCTCCCGTAAATTTGACTGATCTTCAAGCTGAATTCCCTGTTGTATATAAGAAAGCGCTTCTTCAAGCCTGTTCTCATCTAATGCAATCGCTGCATACTGGGCATACATAAAACCATTCATCGGATTATCTCTCAGAAATATATTATAGTAAATCTGCATGTTTTCCAAATCTCCGGTCTGACCATAGCAGCTTCCTACATACAGCACTAAATCGCTATAACCCTTCTCATAAGCATCAAGCAAAATCGGAAGTGCACCTCTGTAATCCTTCCAGTCATACAACTGCAGTCCATAGGCTACATTAAGCAGATAATCCACCTCTTCATCTGGTATTTCAGACCAGTTTTTTATGTGTTCGTACTCTGCACAGGCAAGTCCATACTCACCAATATTAACATAACAATCTGCCAAATACAGACGAACATTATTATCAAAAGATTCCAACATCGGAAGTCTTGGTTTTAAGCTTTCCTTTAAAAGACTTACTGCACCTTCATAATCTTCCTTTTCATACAGGGAATATCCTTTGCTATACATACTGTATTTTACTCCAACGGATATACCATAAGCAATAATAACCATAACAACCATCATAGTTAAAATTTTTGCAACATTTAAAATGCTAAACTGTTTTTTCTTTTTTCTTTTTTTATTCACACGATATTGTGGAATCTCATATATACCATACTGGTCTCTGTGACTTCGTCTACCTCTTTGTCTTCCCATAATTTACTGCCTCAAACATAATATATTCAAAAAAGTATTTTATGAAGCGGAAGCCATCTCTTTCAGGGAAAGGCGATGCTCAATATAGTCTTCCACCTCACTTTTTTCAAGCTCTAAACTAAGTGCAAATTCTCCAAACAAACTATCCTGCGCCTGCTTCAAATACCTCTCGTCACAGGCCGACATTTTTTTGCCTTGTGACAGACGTTCTTCTTTTCTTAGCTTTACAGAATTAATAATACGAATCCATTCCTTACAATCGCAGCTTTTTAATGCTTCCTTATATGCGGCTTCCCTGCGCTTATCATCTTTTTCCTCAATCAATTCCATATCCTTCATCTCATCAATCAGTTTACATACATCTGTCTTTGAAATTACCGGACGCATAACGACCTTCTGATTATCTACAGGCGTAAATACTCTGCTTCCTTTGGTGTAAAGCGGTGACAATGTATAATATAGCTTGTCACTATCAATCCCACTTAAATTCATCGGACCAATCTCCTCAACTTTACAGACACCATTCATTCCATAAATGATATAATCTCCTACCTGATACATTCTTCTCCTCTCTTTCTAAATTAAGGTTAACAGTCGTCTACTCCATTTATCATAACAAATTTTTTTAATTTTCGTAAGCATTTCTAAACAATTTATCAATTTTCTGCATTTTTACACATCGAAGCAACTTTAAATTGTGCATTTTTACAGTATTTTCTAAATTTTCAGATTGGTATTTCTTTCTAAAGATTGGTATTTCTTTCTAATATGTAGTCTTCCACATATTAGCAGTTTTATACAAAACAAGGTACAAAAATATTGCCATATGTCAGCTATAACTAAAATACTGCCACATGATAATCATGCGGCAGTCTATACTACTTTTGCATTCCAAATACAAATTCCTCTATTGCACATACCTTATCAGCAATACAGACCAAAAACGCCTCCTTACTGTGAGGTACTTTTGTGATGGTTAACGGCCACATATGGCTCAGAATAATATTTTCCTCCACCGGATTCAGAGAAAAATATCGATTTGCATTTTCCAATGCTGTTTCCGGATGATGTATACCATGTGAAAAACCTTTCAGGTCATTGACGTCATGAAAACAATACAAATAGAAATCATGGAGCATAGCTCCCCTTGCAAGGCTTTCCTCATCTACATTCAAATGCAGAAGGCGTGCTATTTTATAACTGCATTCCGATACTCTTTTACAATGCGTATAAGTATTCGTCACTCTATGATGCCGAAAGCTTTTCATCTCTCTCACCTTCGGATGCTCTAACAAGCTTTTCATAGTTTCTCTAAACACAGTCTGTTCCATCTTTTTTCTTTTTTTCATTCTTTTTTCCTCTCTTTAAAAGATGAATAATCATCTCTAAAAAGTTACATCTTTCTTTGCCTTCAACAGCTTGCCACCCTGAATAATCTGCAAAATTCCAACTGTCACACCTATCACAACAACTAATACTCCAAGTGCAATACCACATGCACCGGCACTTTTCATTGTCTTGTATGCATTTTCGTTCATAACACACCTCCTTCACTATGATTTTGCGCTATCTTTATTCTGATTATGTTATTTTGCTCCATAAGTCTCATAATATGCATCAATTGCTGTCTTTAACGCATCATCAATTATAATTTTTCCTTTATACGGCTTATTATATAAATGCTCCACAACTTCTGCCATTGTTACAATAGCAGTAGTTTTAAATCCGTATTTTTCCTCAATCTCTTCTAATGCAGACTTTGTTCCCTGACCTCTCTCCATACGGTCAACCGAAACCACCATACCAACCATCTCAACTTTTCCCTGGGCTTTGATAATCGGTAAAGTTTCTTCAATTGATGTTCCTGCAGTAGTAACATCTTCAATAATCACAACCCTGTCGCCATCCTCTATGGGACTTCCCAGCAAAATCCCCTTATCTCCGTGATCCTTAACCTCTTTACGGTTAGAGCAGTACTTAATATCCTCATCATACATCTCGGCGATTGCCATAGTTGTGGCAACAGTAAGCGGAATTCCCTTATATGCCGGTCCAAACAAAACATCAAAATCTGTTCCGAATTCACCGTTAACTGCTTCTGCATAGTATTCACCAAGCCTCCTTAGCTGGGAGCCTGTCCGGTAAAAACCGGTGTTTACAAAAAATGGGGTGTTCCGTCCGCTTTTTGTCACAAAATCTCCAAATTTTAGTACATTACAATCAATCATAAACTCAATAAATTCCTGCTTGTATTGTTCCATTACTCTTAAATCTCCTTTATCCACAAGGCTTTGACGCCCTTTTGTTCTTCCCAAAGGCTTAATCTGTATCATACTCCATTATTCTATCACGAATATGTCATTTATTCAAATAAAATTATAATCAATTTTTTTACTCAAAAAGCTTAAGTATATCCTCTTTCGACAAAGCAGCAAATGATATTCCTTCCTCGGAAATAATCTTATCCGCCAAATCCTTTTTCATGTCCTGCAGCTTTAAAATACGCTCCTCAATAGTATCTTTCATAATCAGTTTATAGACAGTAACGTTATTCTTCTGCCCAATCCGGTGCGTACGGTCTGTTGCCTGGTTTTGCGCCGCCATATTCCACCATGGATCATAGTGAATCACCACATCCGCTGCTGTCAGATTTAGTCCTGTACCTCCAGCCTTTAAAGAAATCAGGAAAACTTCCGCCTCACCTGCCTGAAACTGTTCTACTATATCCTTCCTCTTTCGCTTTGTGGTACTTCCCCTAAGAAGAAAATATCTGATTTTACGATTCTCAAGTTGTTTTGCCAAAATTTCTAACATACTGGCAAACTGGGAAAACAGCAGAATTCTATGCCCTCCCTCAACAGCGCTTTCAATCAGTTCTATACATGTGTTAAGTTTTGCAGACCCCTCCTGATAATCCCCATAATACAATTGTGGGTCACAGCAAATCTGCCTGAGCTTCGTAAGCTCTGCCAATATCTGAATTTTACTCTCATTAACCTCCTGTTTAGATTTTTTCTTCAGATTCATTACAATATTCTTCTCTGTTGCGCGATACAGCTTTTCCTGTTTCGGTTCAAACCTGGAATACACCACCTCTTCTATCTTATCCGGCAAATCATCAAGAACATCCTGCTTCAGCCTTCGCATTATAAACGGTCTTATCATTGTATGAATCTTATCTAAAGCTTTCTGTTCCCCTTCTGTTTTTTGAACAATCTGCTCCTCAAAGTTTTCTTTAAAATATTTGTAACTATACAGATATCCCGGCATCAGATACTCAAATATGCTCCAAAGCTCACTTAAGCGGTTTTCAATCGGGGTTCCTGTAAGGGCAAACCGTGTCCGGCTGTCAATTGCTTTCACCGCTTTTGCCGCCTGGGTAGAAACATTTTTTATATATTGGGCCTCATCAATAATCTCACATCCAAAATGCTTTCCTTCATAATATTCAATATCCCGCTTTAATAAATCATAGGAGGTTACTAAAACATCATATTCCATATAATGTTCAAGAAGCATCTGCCGTTCCGAAGCTCCCCCCAGCATCAGACATACCCTTATATGTGGTGCGAATTTAGCAAATTCCGCCTCCCAGTTATAAACAAGGGATGCCGGACAAACCACAAGATGTGTCATACCCTTCCTCGTACAGAGATAGGTAATCATCTGCAATGTCTTTCCCAGTCCCATATCATCTGCAAGAATTCCGCCAAATCCCAACTCTGACAGTGCACAGGCCCATTGAAACCCCTCCTTTTGGTAATTTCTAAGGTCAGCACAGACATCCTTTGGAAATTCGTATTTTCTCTCATGCATATCCTCAAACCGGTCAATAAGCCGTTCAAACATCTCATCCCGGCTCACGGTAATCCTCTTTACATTTTCCTTCATTAAAGCATTCAAATAAAGCGCACGATACACAGGAACTTCTGCCATTCCACTTTTTATCTGTGCCTTTGTAAGCTGTAAATCCTCCTGCATATCTGCGAACACATCAAGCCCGCTGTTACCCAGATTCAACAGCTCTCCGCTTCGCAGCCTGTGGTATTTCTTTTTACGTCTGTAGGCATTTAATATGTCATATAATTCATCCTTAGACATACCCTCCACATCCCATGTTACATGAAGCAGGTTTCCCTTAATTGAAAGTCCCGCTGCCACAGCAACATTTGTTGCAAGCTTAATCTTCTTAAATTCCTCAGAAGCATAGACATCTGCCAGATTCTTCAACTGATCTACTCCATATTCCACCAATCCGGCCAACCGGTCATCATCCTGTTTTAACACAAAATGCGTACCGTCCGGGGAATGTTCAGGAAAATACTGTTCTAACAGGGTACGCAGTTCATATTCCGTCCTGATATCCCTGTAATTTTCCAACACACCCGCCACCTTTATCAAATTGTGCTCCTTTTCTCCATAAATTGCCTTTGCATCACATATAATTTCCTGATTCTTTGCAATATCAAGATAAACTTCATACTTTCCGTCCTCCACCTGGTAATCAGAAAAATCAATACCATTAACCCTCAAGTCAGTATACTTTTCAAATAGTGGCAGCAGGGTTGAGCAAAAAGAAGTATAATCCTCTTCTGACAGAGTTAAATTTCTGTTCCTCACAGCAGAAAAGAGAAATGACTGCTGGGTCTTTTGCCGCTCTGCCCGGGTAAAGTTTGCTGTCATCAGCTTTAATAGTTCTTTCATATCCCTTCCATACTTCTCATTACATATATAAATGCAGTTCTCCCACCAGATATAGAATCCGGTAAGTCCCTCTAATAATATAATTTCCGGTAACCGGATCAACGCTCCGCCATCTTTTTCATTAATACTAATCGGCAGCCTCGGGTTTTTCCTTATCACAGAAACCATTTCTTTCTTTGTATTCAAAATACAGTCAACAAGAAGGCTTTTCCCTTCATACAGCTGCATCATTTTATCAAGAAACCTGGCATCTAATTCTAAATAACGCCGGTCACTAGCTCTGCCATAATAGTAGTAAGAATCTTTTGCAAATTCCGTTTCTAAAAGCAGCGACACCAATTCTAAAGATTCTTTAGTAAAGGCACTCTGATTATGCACAAAAGCAAGTTTTTTGCCATATTCATAGTAACTCTGCTTTCTTATTCTCTCTACAAACTGCTCCACATCCTTTATTACATACATCTGCTGTTTTCCTATTCTCAGTTCCAGCTTTTCTGCTTCTTTCTCTAAACGAAGGGCAGGCTCTAATTCCACATCCCCACCCGCAAGCTCTTGGCAGAATTGGTTTCTCTCCTGAAGCACAACACCGGAAATCGCATCTAATAGCTCTTTTGAGCTATAAAGCTTTTGTTCATCCGTCTTTGCTGCCCCACCATAGTATGAACCTCCTTTTACGACAGATGTCCCATACTCAAACTGTTCAAGAAAATCTTCCAGCTTCTTTGATAGAGCTGCCTGCCCGGCACTTTTTTTCTGTTCCTCTGTTTTCTGTGTTTCTTTCCAGACAAAGACTGTATTTGAAGGGGTAGTTTCCGCATCACCGCCATTATCACATATATCCTCCGATTGTGTATAAAATTCCTCTTCTGATACTGCAAAATCTTCCATACCCTCAAATAAGCTACAGGAATCCCCCACTTTCCAGTAAGTAATCAGATCCCTTAATTCATGCTCACTAATGTTATCATTGATTTCCAACATCATTGCACATAAATGTTTGCAAAATCCCCCATTATTTTCATAATCAGAACATTCACAGGACGCATCTTCATATTGCATATTTCCTGTAGAAGAATGCTTCTTAAAGCAAATGGTGGTCTCATAATCCCTTGACCCCCTCCCCTCCACATACGCAGAAAAGACA
Source organism: Lachnospiraceae bacterium (assembly GCA_029052995.1). Lineage (GTDB taxonomy): Bacteria > Bacillota > Clostridia > Lachnospirales > Lachnospiraceae > CAG-590. Next base: position 11,385 of record JAIDHZ010000304.1, read on the forward strand.
GCCTGATTTTCCGCTGTCTTTTGTAATGCAAGTCCAAATACACCACCGCAATCATACAATTGTCTTCCCTCACTGAAAGCTGTATTTAATGCACATCTTTTCTTAATTTCTTTTCCTGATAATAATTCCATCTATATATCACCTGCTATCTTTTTGCTAATTCTCAAATGAATATAAAATTAATTAAAATTATTATTTTCACTTACTTCATAAACGTTAGGATGAAACAGGTACCTTTACCTTCCCTGCTCTGAACGGAGATGCTGCCTCCCATGCCTTCCACAATGGATTTCGTAAGGGACAGACCAATTCCCACACTGTTCGGATTAACCTCCTGATGCACTCTGTAAAAACGCTTAAATATATTGGGTAGTTCATTTTCTGCAATCCCCATTCCTTCATCTTTTATATATATCCGCATAAATACATTTGTCTGTTCCACAATAATCCATATATTTTTTCCGTCATCCGAATAATCGGAAGCATTTTTTAACAGATTAATCACTGCCTCCGTAAGCCACCCACTATCACAAAGCAGCATAACCTCCTGACCGCAGTCAATATTAAGCGTCTGTTTTCTTTTTTGCAGCATAAACTGCACACCATCGGCCGCCTGTAACAGCAGGGACTCCAATGCATGCTCCTGATGCTCAAAAGAAATGGCGCCTGCTTCAATTCTGGCAAGCTTTAACATGGACAAAACCATCCATTCCATGCGATTCAACTGGTTTTTTGCTTCATTAAGCACATTTTTCCGCTTTTCCTCATCTTCCAGTTTATCTTCCAAAAACAAATCCAAAAACACCGTAAGCGAAGCCAATGGTGTTTTCAACTGGTGGGAAATATCCGAAATAATATCCCTCATAAAAATCTTTTCCTCAAGCGCCCTGTTTTTACTTTCCTGCAAAGATTTTACAAGCTTGTGAAAATTTGTATATAAAATTCCAATAGTGCCCTCTCTATATTCCTCCACCGGTGGTTCACAGTCATCATCTAACAGATGATCTATAATATCTGATACTTTTTCCACCTCTGTATAGACATAGTTAATCTCCCTTTTCGACAATATATATATATAAATGGCAAACACCACTAAAATACCGGTATTAATTAAAATTTTCCATAACTGGCCGCTAAAAATACATAAAGAAAAACAAAGCTCTGTTATTAATACTATTCCCACGGAAAGCAGATAACGATTCCGGTATCTTTTTCTCTCATAATCACTTTTCATGCTTTTCTCCGAAAGCGGTAGCCAATGCCCCGCACAGTTTCAATCCACCATGCATCCTCCCCCAATTTGCTGCGGAGGCGTTTCATATAAACGGAAAGTGTATTATCATCCACAAAGCTTTCCTCTGAATCATAAAGCCTCTCTAACAACTGCCTTCGTGACAGAACCTGTCCTTCGTTTTGTACCAGCTCCTTTAACAGTCTAAGCTCGCTGGCCGTACATTCCACCGGTGTGTTTTCATAAAACAGACGAAATTCAACAATCCTAAACTGGTGCTTTCCAAAATAAAATGTATCAGGCACTTCTGTTTTTTTATATTGAAACCTCCTGATGTTTGCCGCAATCCTGGACAGCAGTTCCTTTACCCGGTAGGGCTTTGTTATATAATCATCCGCGCCTGCTTTCAGTCCCTTCACCTTATCCTGTGTTTCACCCTTTGCGGTAACAAACATAACAGGAACTTCTAAGCTTTTTGCGTAAGACAGAAGTTCGTATCCGTTTATTTCAGGAAGCATAATATCTAACAGACATAAATCATAATGATTTTCAGAGAGTTTATCAGCGCCCTCGGCTCCATCAAAAGCAACGTCGCACTGATACCCTGCCTTAATCAAGTTCATTTTTATAAGAGTAGCAATTGATTCTTCATCTTCTATAATTAAAATCTTATTCATAATATCTCACCATAAATTCATGTTATTCCCGCGAAGCAACGAGTTAAACGCGATGCTAAGGGAGCAAAAGGTATTTTGCTCCACAAAAGAGATTACTATGATTTTGCATCATTTTTGTAACAGAGTCAAATTTTTGTTTTAGAGAAACGACAGAATTCAAATTTGGCCTATTGACAAATCAAAAATAGAATCATATAATGAAAACATAAAATCCTACCGGTTAGATAGGTAAAAGAACAGGTATGGAAAATAGAAAGCATACATACTGTAA
>JAIDHZ010000305.1 GCA_029052995.1 Lachnospiraceae bacterium
ATAGAGTAGGAAATTATAGGACGTTCATTTACCTCTAAAAATTGCTTTGGAATGTCTGTGTGCATTCTGCTTCCACTCCCCGCCGCCAAAATAATCGCCGTAACATTCTCCATAACCAATACCTCTCATATTCTTTGTCCAATCTTTAAATTTGGAACTGCATTCAAATCCCATCCGTGCCTTACTCCTGCCCGATAAGCATAATACCCCGCTACCCCTATCATTGCAGCATTATCTGTGCAAAAAACAGGTGACGGGTAATAAAATTTGATGCCACACTCATTGCATGCTGCCTGTAATCCCTCTCTAAGAGAAGAATTTGAAGCCACCCCTCCTGCTACTGCCAGCTTATCTATATGTAACTCCTTTGCAGCCTGCAATGCATGACTAATCAAAACATCAATTACTGCATACTGAAATGAGGCGGCTACATCTGCACGTTTTATCTCAATTCCCTTCATCTCACATTGATTCAAATAATTCAAAACAGACGACTTTAGACCGCTAAAACTAAAGTCATAGGGATTCCCCTCTACTTTCGCCCGGGGAAATACAATCGCATCTTTATTGCCCTCCTTTGCAATCTTATCAATCTTAGGGCCACCAGGATAGCCTAATCCTATTGCTCTGGCAACTTTATCAAAAGCCTCACCTGCCGCATCATCCCTGGTTCTTCCGATAATTTCAAACTTGTCATAATCCAATACTTTTACCAAATGCGTATGTCCTCCGGATACCACAAGACACAAAAATGGTGGTTCCAAATCTAAATTTTCAATATAATTTGCCGCAATATGCCCTTCAATATGATGTACTCCAACTAATGGTTTTCCCGCTGCATAAGCAATTGCCTTTGCCTCTGCAACACCGACTAACAAAGCCCCCACAAGCCCGGGGCCGTATGTAACTGCAATTGCATCCATATCACACAAATAACATTTCGCTTCACTCATAGCCTCTACAATCACCTGATTAATTTTTTCAATATGTTTTCTTGATGCAATTTCAGGCACAACTCCACCATATAATTTGTGTAATTCAATTTGAGAAAAAATGACGTTTGAGCAAACTTCCCTTCCATTTTTTACAACTGCTGCTGCCGATTCATCACACGATGACTCAATGGCCAAAATGTAAGTATCCTTATTCATCAATTTGATTCTCCTTCTGTTGTATCTTTCTTTATCGCCTGCCATCCAAGAATTTTCCAATATCCTTGTGAATCCTTACGCAATATGTATTCTTCATCACCTGACAGAGTTGAAGAACCGGCTTTAATCACAATACCTACCTTCATTTTAGCATATTCCTGCCCACCCTCTTCATTATACTGAATCTGACTGGATTCAGACAAACTGTAACTGACAAACTTTTGCTTATTTTCATCATATAATGCAATTTCATCTTTTAACCCCGTCAGCTGGCTTTGTTCAGTATTAAATTTAAGAAGCTCCTCGTCAAACAATTTTCTAATATTTTGATTTGCCACTATCAGCTCTTCATCAGAAAATCCTTTATTATAGGCACATTTCATATATCTGCAATGCAGTTTTACTGTTTCCCGTACCGTTTTAGGGTAATCATTTTCAAAGTCATATTGAAGCAACTGTTCCACTTCTGTTTTTGCTCTTTCCTCTTTTTGATTTCTATTTCGGTTGCTTAAATGTACATAGTAAGCAAGACCCACTATTACCAGCAATAAAACAATCGTAGTAAACCCCTTTGTACCTGTTTTTCCCATAAACATACCACCTCTTCTATTCTTTCTCAAATGAAAGTGTTATCGTTCTTCGGTCTTTAGATATCACTGTATTTTCAAATATTTTTTTGACATCCTGTGCATAATCCTGCGGCCGTGGCAGTGATGGAGAATAGTGTGTCAGCCACAGTTCTTTTACCTCTGCTTCCTTTGCAATTGCAGCGGCCTCATAAAATGTCATATGTTTATATTCTCTTGCTTTATTTTCTTTATCGTGCTCCCCATACATTCCCTCACATATCAGCAAATCCGAATGCATTGCATTTAACACAATGCCCTTAGTAGGCCGTGTATCTGTACAATATGTTAATTTTATACCTTTTCTGTCAGGACCTAAAACCATATCCGGAGTATAAGTCGTTGTATCAGTTTCAATAATCTCTCCCTTTTGCAAACGACTCCAATACTCAGTTGGAATGTTCGCTTCTTTGGCTCTTCCAACATCAAATTTACCAATACGGTCAAGTTCTAAAGTATAGCCATAACATGTAATATTATGATTAACCTTAAATGCTTTAATCCTAAGACCATCAAAACAAAAGCTTTCTTCTTCATGTTCCAACTCAATAAATCGAATTTCAAAAGGCAGTTCAGGAGCAATTGTCCGCAATGAATTTACAATTTTTTCCAATCTTTTTGGTCCAATCATAGTAACCGGTTCTGTCCGCTCTGCATTTCCAAGTGTAAGCAAAAGACCCGGCAATCCACTAATATGGTCCGCATGAAAATGAGTAAAACAAATAACATCTATCGGTTTTACGCTCCACCCCTGCTGTCGAATGGATACCTGTGTCCCCTCCCCACAATCTATTAATACATTCATCCCATTATATCGCACCATTAACGACGTTAATGCCCGATAAGGCAAAGGCATCATGCCTCCCGTTCCAAGCAAACATACATCTAACATCAGTTACCTCACTTCATAATTGTTTTATATCATTTTTTTTATATCATACTCCAATGGAGGAATGACAAAATCCTGTTCAATCAATTTCATACATGCTTCACATACAACAAACTCCTGCGTTTTCCCATCTTTATCAGAAAAATATCCCCATTGCTTGCATATATAAATGTAATCTTCCTTTGCAATATTATTTTCTACCTTTAAGACTCTTCCACATTTGTTACAACATATCTTATCCATATAAACCTCCACACTTAAATTAAGGTAAAATTTTTACCTGCTTTTTCACTTGCAATATCTATTGCTATGGTAGCTTATATAAATAATAAAATCTAGTGGTAAAATATGTTGATAATTTGCACCAAGCCTCAAGCGAAAATGCTTGCATTTTCATTTGAGGCGCAAACACAAAGGGTGAAAGATGTGTGCTTGCATTTTATCCATCCTTCTTTTTTCTTTCACCCTTTAAACTACATCCTATCTCATAATGCATTCCATTATAACGGCATCTTCTGCCGGGTTAATATAGTATTGCTTTCGCACAGCCAATTGCCTAAATCCATGTTGGAGATATAATTTTTGTGCACACTTATTGCTTTTTCTTACTTCTAACAGCATTCGGTTTATCCCACGCTCTGTCATTTCACGTAACAGTAATTTAAGTAACAACGTTCCTATACCTTGTCTCCGATATGCTTTCTTTATTGCAATATTTAACAGCTCTGCCTCATCGCCAATCAACATGGCACCTGCAAAACCTACAATACAATTTGCCACTATAGATAAATCAGATTCTAATACTTGATTCTCTGATTCCATATTACATGCGACATAATAAAGGTTGTAATCATACTTCAACACATTCCGGATTTCCTGTAATGACCAGCTTTCGGGCAAACTTTCTCTTGCAATTACAGCAACCGCCTCACAATATTCTAAACGCAACGGCAATATTTTTATCATTACAATTCTTCTTTCTTCTGCTTTTGTAAGCGTTCTCTTTCTGCCTGTGACAAACGTAAATATTCTGGAACAAAAACCGCAGCATCCATAAATTCTCCTTTTTTCCAATAGGAAGCTGCCCTCATCGCAATTGCACCCGCACGCTGTTTACTTACATGAGCTGGTGCAAATGAATAAGATACCATGGCATATTTTTTAATAACCTCCTTATAAATCGGAACACCATCACCCAAAAAAACAACGTCTTCACCGATAATATTCAGGGCATCTATGATTTCTTCAATCCCAACCGCTACCTGATCCTTCACTACAAGAAGCTGATCGTTCTGAAAACGGTATATACCCGTATACACCTGATTTCTCCTGGCATCCATCAACGGACAAATCAAACCCTTTGTATTATATAAATTCATCGCCAGCCCTTCTACTGTAGGTATACCAATAACCGGTTTACCAAGTGCCAGTCCCAAACCTTTCACCGTTGCTGTTCCAATCCGCAAGCCTGTAAAGGAGCCCGGTCCCTTTGCTACTGCAATAGCATCTATTGTATCAAGATCTGTTTCTGTCATTTTTACAATCTCATCTACCATCGGCAACAATGTTTGAGAATGCGTTTTTTTATAATTAAGTGTATATTCTGCTATTAAATTGTAATCTTCTAAAATTGCCACAGAGGCAACCAGTCCTGAACTGTCTACCGCCAAAATCTTCATACTCTGCCCCACATTAAAACACACATTTAGAATTGTTCCACCACAATTCTTCTGTATGCAAAACCTTTTTCTAAATCTTTTTGGATTAAAACTTTCATGTAATGATCCGGTAAAATGTCTTCTATCATATCAGCCCACTCAATCAGGCAAACCCCCTCGCCATAAAGCATATCGGTAAAACCAATCTCTTCCATTTCCTCGGAGTCCTCTATACGATATACATCAAAATGATACAGCGGAATTCTGCCATCATCATATTCCTGCACAATCGTAAAAGTTGGACTGTTTACATATTCCTCAACACCAAGCCCTCTTGCAAACCCCTGCGAAAATAAAGTCTTCCCTACTCCCAGGTCGCCGTAAATACAAATTACATCCCCAGTTATTGCATTTTCACCCAGCTTTACTGCTATATCCCATGTATCTTCGGGACAATTACTATTATATTCCATACACATCCTCTGTTTCCTTTGTTTTATCTTTTATAAAACCTTTTATTTTAACATGCTTATCAATTGTATAGGACACCATAATCTTTCGCAGTAAGTCACATTCTGTTCCCACCGCCTCTTTAGGAAATATAAAGGCATGAATTTTACTGCTGTATACAATAAACTGCTTTTTCGTCTCAATCAATTTAACCAAATTCTCCCAACTCATTGTCTGGGTTGTCTCATCCTGTGAAACCGTAATCCCCGCTTCATCAATCCGATACTGCAGCGGCTTATGATATACCTTGTTTTGTTTAATCTGTCCCTTTGAATGCAGCCAAAATCGAAGAGGATCAATTATAATAAACCATACAACAATCAAAAGAAAAACTATTCTTGACTGTTCAACCATATTTTTAAAATTTGTTACAAGCATTACAGCAGCCAGCACAGTAAGAAAAATTCCAAATACACCTGAAAATCCATGATATACATGATATATTTTAAACCTATATAAATCTTGTGCCCTCATCTGTACAGAAAATGATACGCTGTCCTGTTCCATGTTATTTTCCTCTTTTCTACAGAATCATAGAAAGCTGAATTCTCTTTCTATCTAAGTCTACACTCAATACTTTTACCTCCACAATATCACCTACGCTGACCACCTCAAGCGGATGCTTTATAAATTTTTTATTGGTAATCTGTGATATATGAACCAGCCCATCCTGATGAACCCCAATATCCACAAAAGCGCCAAAATCAATCACATTACGGACTGTGCCTTTTAATACCATACCTTCAGATAAATCCTCCATCTCAAGCACATCTGTCCTTAAAATAGGCTTAGGCATCTCATCCCGCGGATCCCTTGCCGGTTTTTCTAATTCTTTTATAATATCATCTAACGTTACTTCCCCTAAACCAAGGTCAGCAGCAAGCCTTGCACGGTTCTTAGCCATCACAGACAAACCAATCAGCCCCTGATTAGTAATATCTGTAATCGTATATCCCAGTTTTACAAGCAGATTCGATGCAGCTTCATAGCTTTCAGGATGCACACTTGTAGCATCTAACGGGTTATCTCCATCCTGAATCCGCATAAATCCTGCACACTGTTCAAATGCTTTTGGACCTAATTTTGAAACCTTTAAAAGCTGTTTACGATTTGTAAATCTTCCATGTTCCTCTCTATAGTCAACTATATTCTTTGCGATTGTTTTACTAATTCCTGACACGTATCCCAATAAAGAAGCCGACGCTGTATTCAAATCCACACCAACTTTATTTACGCAATCTTCTACGACTCCCGTCAAAGCCTCTCCCAGTTTTTTCTGGTTCATATCATGCTGATACTGTCCAACGCCAATAGACTTAGGGTCGATTTTTACAAGCTCAGCCAACGGATCCTGCAATCTCCGCGCAATTGATGCCGCACTTCTCTGTCCCACATCAAAATTCGGGAACTCTTCTGTTGCCAGTTTACTTGCAGAATATACGGAAGCTCCGGCTTCATTTACAATAATATACTGTACGCTTTCCGGAATCTCTTTTAAAAGTTCAACAATAACCTGCTCTGATTCCCTCGATGCTGTACCGTTTCCCAGAGAAATCAGGGTAATATTATATTTTTTAATTAAATTATGTACTATTTTCTTAGCCTCAGCTATCTTCTTCTGTGGCTCTGTCGGATACACCACCACTGTATCTAATACTTTTCCTGTCTCATCCACAACTGCCAGCTTACATCCTGTTCGAAATGCCGGATCCCAGCCAAGTACAATCTGACCGGTAATAGGCGGCTGCATCAAAAGCTGAGTCAAATTTTTTCCAAATACAGTAATTGCACCATCCTCAGCCTTATCACTAATCTCACTTCGAATCTCACGCTCAATGGCACCGGCAATCAGACGCTTATAACTGTCTTCAATGGCAGTTCGCAGCAAATCTGACGTATAAGGGTTTTCCTTCAAAATTATTTTTTTCTGCAGATATCCAATAATTCTGTCCTCCGGTGCAACGATTTTTACTGATAAATATTTTTCCTTCTCGCCACGGTTAATTGCAAGAATTCTGTAACCGGCAGCCTTACTAACCGGTTCCTCAAAATCATAATACATCTCGTAAACAGACTTTGCCTCTGCATCTTTCGCTGTTGTAACGAGTTTACCTTCCTTCATCGTTATATCACGAATATATGTCCTATACTCTGCCTCATCTGATATATTCTCTGCTATAATATCTAATGCCCCGGCAATGGCATCCTCCGTTGTTGCTACACCTTTTTCCTCTGACAGATACGCTTTAGCGTCTTCTTCAACCGGATGTTCAGTAAGCTGTGAATATATAATAACAGAAAGCCCTTCTAACCCTTTTTCCTTCGCAATAGTCGCACGTGTCCTTTTCTTTTGCTTATAAGGACGGTATAAATCCTCCACAGAAACTAATGTCATTGCTTCACGAATCTTTTCTTCTAATTCCGGCGTCAGTTTCTCCTGTTCTTTTATACTGGCAATAACTGTTTCCTTACGATCTTCTAAATTGCGCAGATAATTCAATCTTTCATAAAGATCACGTAGCACTTCATCATTCAAAGAGCCTGTAACTTCCTTCCTGTATCGGGCAATAAAAGGAATCGTTGCCCCCTCATCAATCAAATTTACCGTTGCTTCAACCTGACTCACCTTTATCTCCAGTTCTTTTGCGATTACCTTTGCAATATCCATATGATTAAAACCTCAATATTTTCTAAATTATTTTTTTTATCAGCCAAATACTGATATAATTAATTACTTACAAATTTAACTCTATCTTTTTATTTTTCATTTTAAACTTGCGATATTTGACTCCTGCCATGTTAAACATCATCTTCGACGCCATAGTTGTCTCTGTATCTGAATATTTGTCTGACAAGTAAACAATCTGCTTAATACCGCTTTGAATTATCGCCTTAGCACATTCATTGCACGGAAATAATGTTGAATAGCATGTTGCACCTAAAAGCGAACCTCCGCCATAATTCAAAATTGCGTTAAGCTCAGCATGACACACAAAAAAATACTTATTTTCTAATGGTTTTCCCTCTCTGTCCCAAGGCATATTATCATCATTACATCCAGATGGCATTCCATTATAACCCACGGACAAAATCTTATTATTCGCATCCACAATACATGCACCAACCTGAGTATTCGGATCCTTACTCCTCTCTGCAGAGAGGAGAGCAATTCCCATAAAATATTGATCCCAGCTTAAATAATCCTCTCTCTTCATCAGTACTCCTCCCAGCATCCATACAGGCATGCTATATATGAACTCAGAATTTATCTAAAATACTTTGATATCATAACACATAACAGAATATCCCGCAAATATATCTTAATCATTCAGTTTTACCATCTCTAGCTCCATACGTGCCGATGCAAGACATTCCTTCATTCTGGGCGCAAGTTCTCCACATTTCCCCTCCATCAATATATGAAATGCCTCATCTTCTGAATGCAAATGATTATTAATTGGCTCATGTATCAAAACATCATATATGTCTGCCAAAGATACAATCTGTGCCTCAATCGGAATTTGATTATCCTTTGTACCATATGGATAACCATTACCGTCATATTTTGCATGATGGTATTTACAAATGTTATAACCAATCTTACCATAATCATCATTTCGAAATCGTCCAATAACTTCCATTATCTCACTTCCCCGCAAAGTATGTTCCATGAGACTATCCAATTCCTGCTTAGAAAGTTTACCCGGTCTTTGAATTAATGCGTCCGGCATCGTAATTTTCCCCACATCGTGCATTTTTGAAGCCTCAGCAATAAGATTAATTTTCTTCTTTGTCATCTTTGCACGAGGATATAGCTTAGCATAATGCGTAGCCAAAATTCTGCTGTATTCCGCAACTCTCAAAAGATGCGGCCGGGCTTCAATCTGACGGTTTGCAATTATATTTTGCAAAATATCCAGCAGATTATTGTAACATTCTATAGATTCTTTATATTGTTTAATCAATTTCCTGTTTTGTTTTTCTACTTTTCCCTCTATATATCTGCCATTGTTATATCTTTTAATTGCGTTATTCACACGTTGTATAACAGTATCATTATCTAGCGGTTTGTGAATCATATCACTGGCATTATATTCATAACCACGAAGAATGACCTCCTCATTTTCATTCTCACTATCATCCCCTGCAATCATAATAACCAGCACCTATATCACCCTGTTTCATTCCCCGTGCATTAACCATTGTCAAAATGCTTCCTGTGACTGCCTTTTAGCAGCCTCAATCTCTGCCTGCTTCTTTGCCTCGTCCATTGCCGCTTCACGATTCAAACGGTCAATAATCTCCTGCGCCCTTTTCATTTCTTCATCACTGTGCGCCTTTTCATCTTCAGGGATATCTTCCCGTGTATCTGATACCTTCTCCCTGCCTGCTTTCCCTTCTTCAATAAAGGAATCCAGTCTTACTCTATTGGCATTCAAAATCGCTGCAATTCTTTCTTCCTCCTGCACCTTTTGTCTGGTTTCTTCTATCTCTTTCCGTTTGCGCTCTTCTTCTTCCTTACGTTCCCTCTCCAATCTGGCGATGATATCCTTTTCAGACTCCCTTAAGTCCATTTTTAATGCTTCTTTCTTAGAAACCTCCTGCTGTTGCTCATTTAAGATTCCCATTGAAGCATTATTCACCTTGTCCTGTTCCATTTTTACCTCTTCAAGTACAGTGGCAGGGTTATTGTTATTCAAACGAAACACTGGTAATATTGTTAACCGCCACCATTTTATTATATTATTTCTTATTCTTCCAAAAAAACCATCACCTAACCATATACTCATAAGCATCCCTCCCTCATATTTTTTATTATTTTAACATAATCAACTTAAAATTAGAAGAGAACTTATAATTAAATTAGCAAATATACAAAATATACTGCATAAGCTGCTAGCATAATAATTCCCATCGTTCTTTTTAACTTCATATCTTTTAAGACACCAATCCACAATAATACACCTGCCGAAATTGACACAATAGAATCAATAAAAAAACTCTCTTTAAATGCTACTGGTGTAATCAAGGCTGTGGTTCCTACAACAAATAGAATATTAAAAAGATTGCTTCCTACAATGTTACCAATTGCAATATCCGCTTTACCCTTGCGTGCCGCAGTAACAGAAGTCACAAGTTCCGGCAATGAGGTTCCAAAAGCCACAATCGTAAGACCAATCAACCGATCATCCATACCAAGTGCCTCCGCAATCTTAGATGCATTGTCTACTGTCAAATCTGCGCCAAACACAATTCCTGCTGCACCAATAATCACCAAGACAATCTGCAGCCACAATGCCTTTGGTGTTTCATCTTCTTCACCCTCACCATTTCTAGCCATAAAAAACAGATATATCATATATATAATAAATAATATCCACAGTACAACACCTTCCCAAAATACTACTTCCCCATCAGTCATGCCCACAACAAGCAACACAACTGCAGTAAGCAGCATAAATGGGATCTCGTATTTGACTGTTGATTTTTGCACCGCAATGCTGGTAATAGCTGCCGTAATACCAAGAATCACCAACACATTCATGATGTTGCTTCCCAGCACATTTCCAATTGTAATACCTGCATTTCCTGCCTTTGCTGCCGTAATGCTGACCGCCGCCTCCGGTGCAGAAGTTCCCATAGCAACAATTGTAAGACCGATTACAAGTTGTGGAATACCGAATCTCGCCGCAATCCCCGCTGCTCCGTCCACAAACCAGTCAGCCCCCTTCACCAACATAACAAAGCCTGCAACAAATAAAACAACTGCTAAAAAAATGTCCATACGCTCTTTTTATACGCAAATGCGTATATCTCCCTTCCTCTGAAAATGATTTTTAAAAGCTTATCATATATTTTACGCTGCTTATTTCAATTTCATCGGCTGTACACACATTTTATTTGTCATGAAGTTAATTACAGGCAATAGGCATCCTTCAGGACAGGCATTTCTAAGATAACAAAAAACGAGACCCTCCTGCCGCATAAAAAATACACGACAAAAGTCTCGTTGCTTATTTTCTAACCGGATTGCGTTTTTTGTATATTCAAAAGCCACACAATCGTCCTGACGATTTCGAAAACATAATTACCATATCCCGGAATTATGCCAACTACTCCCTTTTATCTAAGAAAGAATAGCAGACTTTATAAAAAAAGTCAATCCATTTGTGGTTTTTGCTGCAATAAAAATCTGCGTCTGTATTTTAATGCCGCATAATCTGTCACTCGTTTTAAACAGGTGACATCTGCGGTTCCTCCAATCACACCAACAAATGTCATACTTTGTACGAACTTTCCATATAACAATTCATTTGAAAGAGCCTGCGCCGAATGATCAATTTGACGAATAATTTTAAGTTCTGTCACAAATTCATTCATTTTATCCACACGACAATCCTCGTTCTCTTCCATATCATAGCGATAAATCAGCTGATTAATTTCCTTATTTTTATTTTTCAACCCCTCTCCTGACTGTAATGATGTATCAATTATTTTTAAAATAAAAAGCTTTTCCTGATCAGTAGTATAAGAAAACCCATAGCTAATTGCTATTTCATAAATGCTTTTAAGTAATACTGATACAAATAACGGAATATCCGGGAGTCCCACACCAAAAACTCCCAGCCCTACACCTTCTGCCGTTGTAATCGAAAGATTCTTAAGTACCGTGCGTTTCGCCTGGCGTTCAAATCTCTTTATAGATTTGGAATTAAACAGCTCTATATTTAATTCCTTTTCGTTTTCCTTAAAGATTCTTTCCTGCTTATCCTTATTATAGGTCTTTTCAATCAAAGCACCACCTTTTTCAAAAACAGCAACAAATGCTTTATTAAAAGCCGCTTCCAAAGTACTCTGCAGGTTATCAGGCACCTTACTTTCCACCAGTTTAACCCATTTCGCAGTCTTGTCCATGGCATGCTTTGCAACAAAAGAGTTTTCTTTTAATTCCTGTAATCTCCATTCGTTTTCCCATGCATACTGACCCATATAATTCTCCCCGCCCTGCCATTTAATAAATTTATTATAGAGGTTTTTTCCTTATTTTGCAACACATCCCATGCCTTCACATTTCTTTTTTCATTTTCCCACATTTTCATCAGGCATATTAATATTCCAAAAAAGGAGAATCATTCATTTCCAACACATTGTTTCAGTATTAATATATTAAAGCAATTATTCCTGCAAAAATCCATTCCTTTTATCAAGATTTTTAGTTGTCACATTTTTCAATTCCACATTTTATTGTCATAAATCCCCCTAATTCTTTACCTTTTTTATCACTTTTACATCAGTTATAAACAGTTTATATATATTTTTCTAATCTGCTTTTTTTACTCCAGCCTTCATATTTTTTACATAATCTGCCACATAAGGAACTGACTCTCTACCATACTTTGCAATCAGCTTGACTATTGCACTTCCTACAATTGCTCCATCAGATAAAGTCGCCATTTTCTCAGCCTGTTCCGGAGTAGATATACCAAATCCAACCGCACAGGGAACATCTGTTACAGCTTTTACTTTTTCAATCATGGAACGGATATCCGTTTTAATCTCTGAACGGACACCTGTAACCCCCATGGAAGAAACACAGTATATAAAGCCCTCTGCCTCTTTTGCAATTGTGGCAATACGCTCATCTGAGGTCGGTGCAATCATCGAAATCAGTTCTACTCCATTTTCCTTACAAGAACCTGCAAGCTCTGCTTTTTCCTCAAAAGGCACATCCGGCACGATAATTCCGTCAATACCCACCTCCTCACAACGTTTCAAAAAACGTTCTGTTCCATAGACGTAAATTGGATTCATATAAGTCATAAAAATGAGGGGAATATCAATATCCTTCCTAAGCCTTACCACTAAATCAAACAGTGCGTCTGTTGTAGTCCCCGCAGATAAAGCGCGAAGATCCGCTTCCTGGATGACAGGACCCTCTGCAATGGGATCAGAAAACGGAATGCCGATTTCTATTAAATCTGCCCCATTTGCTGCCATTGCCTTAACGAGCTCATAGCTTGTTTCCAAATCCGGATCACCACCGGTAACAAATGCAATAAATGCTTTTTCTTTTTTAAATGCTTCACGAATTCTACTCATAAATCTCCACTCCTCTGTATCTTGCAATTGCAGCAACATCCTTGTCTCCGCGTCCGGAAACAGTAACAATAATAATCTGGTCTTTCTCCATACTCCCTGCCATCTTCATCACATGTGCAATGGCATGGGCACTCTCGATGGCAGGAATGATGCCTTCCGTCTTTGAAAGATATTCAAATGCCTGTACCGCCTCCTCATCAGTAACGGGTACATACGTGGCGCGCCCGGTTTCATTTAACCATGCATGCTCCGGCCCAATACCCGGATAATCCAGCCCTGCCGAAATAGAGTAAACCGGCGCAATCTGCCCATATTCATTCTGACAGAACAGGGATTTCATTCCGTGGAAAATACCCATGGAGCCGTTTGCAATGGTAGCTGCATTTTTCGGATTGTCTACCCCTAATCCCGCCGCCTCACAACCAATCAGCCGGACCTCCTTATCCTCAATATACTCATAGAAGGAACCCATTGCATTACTTCCTCCTCCGACACAGGCAACCACCGCATCCGGGAGCTTTCCCTCCGCCTCTAAGATCTGCTGCTTACTCTCTTTGCTGATAACACTCTGAAAATCCCGCACAATCATGGGAAATGGATGAGGACCCATAACCGATCCCAACACATACAGCGTATCCGACACTCTAGAGGTCCACTCCCGCATCGCTTCATTGACCGCATCTTTCAGTGTCATGGTTCCAGTAGTCACCGGATGCACTTTCGCCCCCAGCAGTTCCATCCGAAAGACATTTAATGCCTGCCGCTCCGTGTCTTCCTTTCCCATAAAAATTTCACATTCCATTCCCATCAGGGCTGCCGCTGTTGCTGTTGCTACTCCGTGCTGCCCTGCACCGGTTTCCGCAATGACTCTGGTCTTTCCCATCTTCTTTGCCAAAAGCACCTGCCCCAACACATTATTAATCTTATGGGAGCCTGTGTGGTTTAAATCCTCACGCTTTAAATAAATCTTTGCACCGCCTAAATCCTTTGTCATTTTTTCGGCATAATATAACAAGGAAGGCCTTCCAGCATAATTTTTCATCAAATCATCCAGTTCCTGCACAAAACCGGGATCCTTTTTATAATGTTCATACGACTCTTCCAATTCATGTACCGCATTCATCAATGTTTCCGGTACATATTGCCCTCCATATTCTCCATATCTTCCTGTTTCCATAATCACTACTCCCTTCTGTTTCTGCTATATTGTTTTATCATAATGTATCTGTCTGTTTCACACTAAAGCTAAAATACTTATTATTGCTAAATCACTTGCCGTTCAATCCATCACATTTTTCCATTTTTGCATTTTTACCCCATATCACATTTCATTTTCTCTCACATCACAATTCAACAGCACGCTTAACATTTAATTTTTCCTTGTATTCATGGATTTCCACAAAATGCTGATATCTATTAAATCAACTTTTTCTTGTGTTTCCACATCACGCCAATAACATCAATCACATTTCTCCTACATCTTTTCCCCAAAAACATAAGGTTTTTTACAGTTTAAGTATCAGATTTTAATCGAAGATTTTGACACTATCACATATTCGTCTTCCATAAAAGCATCCTGCAGCAATACATTCACCGGCAATTTTTGACCTTCCTTTATCTGTTGATAACTGTACCCGTACTGCTTTCACAATGAGGATATCCCATCTGCCATAGTCACATTCCCCGCAGATATGCAAGCATCTCTTTCCTATTTCCTGCCCTCATCAGGGTTTCCCCTACCAATACTGCATCCGCATGTTCCTGTTCAAATACCGCTACATCTTCTCTGGTTTTGATGCCACTCTCTGCTACAAACAAGATTCCATCCGGAACAAACTCACGCATCCTGGTACTGTTACCAATATCTACTGAAAAATTCTTCAGATTCCGGTTATTTACTCCAATCACTCTTGCCCCCGCCTTTACTGCTTTCTGGATTTCTTCTTCATCATGCGTTTCCACTAAAGCTGTTAGCCCCAATTCATCACATATTTCTATGCATTCTGTTATGAAATCAATATCTAGCAGGGAACAAATTAATAACACTGCATTAGCGCCGATAACCTTGGCCTGATAAATCTGATAAGTATCCACAGTAAAATCCTTCCGCAGGATTGGAAGATTTACCGCCTGCCGTATTTCTGAAAGATATCGGTCACAGCCCAAGAAATATTTTGGCTCCGTTAATACTGAAAGGCAGTCTGCTCCCGCTGCCTCATATTCTCTTGCAATTTCCACATATGGAAAATCTTCTGCAATGATTCCCTTAGACGGTGATGCCTTCTTAACCTCACAGATAAAAGACATTTCCTCTTTTTTCAGAGTGCTTTCAAATATAAAATCCGGCAAAAGACCTTTTATTGCCAACGCTTTATCCCTCATACATTCCGGTGGGATTTCCTTTTTCTCCTCTGCAACCTGAATCCTTTTATCTGCGGCAATCCTTTCTAAAATATCTGCTGCCATTCCTGTTCTCCTTCTTATTTCTTATCTGTCTTTTTTCTTACTCATCCATCACATCAGTAATTAAGTCTCTTATAGTTTTTTAGAGAGGCAATACCCCACAACAAGCTATGGGGCATCAACTCTGCCGACAGTGACAAAATCGACATATAAATTTGTCTGCCGGACCCGTCACCTACACAACGGAAACATATTACGCATTCGTAAGTGCCACAAGCTGCTGAAGCACTTCCATTGCCTTTCCACTATCAATCATTTCTTCTGCCAGCTTTGCAGCTGACTGAAGGCTGTCCCTCTTACCGGCGATATAAATACAAGCCGCCGCATTCATCACAACAGCATTCCGCCTCGCTCCCTTGTCCTCACCACTTAGAATTGCCTTGGTAATGGCAGCATTTTGTTCCGGACCACCACCAATCAGTTCATTTTTATCACACTTATTAAACCCAAAATCCTCTGGTTGAATCACATATTCTTTATATGAACCATTTCGAATTTCACACACAGTGGTGGGCGCACTCATGGAAATTTCATCCAAACAATCCTGACCATACACCACCATACCGTTTTTCACACCAAGCCCTACAAGAACCGGTGCCATCTGCTCCATCAATTCCTCCTTATACACACCAAGTAACTGCATCTCTGCTTTTGCCGGATTTGTAAGAGGTCCAAGAATATTAAAGATGGTAGGAATCCCCAATTGTTTGCGAACCGGAGCTACATATTTCATAGCCTTGTGATACACCTGAGCAAACATAAAGCCCATATTACATTTCTTTAATACCTCTCCCATTTTCTCCGGTGCAATGGTGATGTTGACACCAAGAGATTCCAATACATCTGCTGCACCACACTTACTGGATACGCTTCTATTTCCATGCTTTGCAATGGGCACTCCCGCTGCTGCAGCCACCATGCCACTGGTAGTTGAAATATTAAAGGAATTAGCACAGTCCCCACCTGTTCCAACAATTTCAAGTACTTTACTGCTGTCGCATGCTAGGCTTTCTGCATGGTTCCTCATGCCATTTGCACTGGCGGTAATCTCTTCCTTAGTTTCACCCTTCATATGCAGGGCAGTCAGATATCCGGCAATCACAGCCTCAGGCACCTCGCCTTTAAAAATCTCATCCATGCAGGAATATGCCTCATCATAGGTTAAATCCTGCCTTGCCGCTACTTTTTTTAATGCTTCTGCAATCATGTTTCTATATCCTCCAACATATTTAATATAAATTTTATCAATTTTGGCTTTACTAATTATTATCTTTGCCAAATTGAAACATTCTGTTTACATC
>JAIDHZ010000306.1 GCA_029052995.1 Lachnospiraceae bacterium
TTTTTCATGCCAGCATAGTTTGTGTGTGTTTACCATTTGTGGGGGAAATTATTTTATAAAAATAATGAAACTTTTTTGTTTTTGCCACAATATAAAGTAGATACGGGAGGTGAAACTTTGGAACGCAGCGATATCAATCTGCTTATAGAAGAATATGGAGACAGCCTTTACCGGTATTGCAAAAGCATTACCTATCAGGTGGAGGATGCGGAGGACTTATATCAGCAGACTTTTTTAAAAGCCTTCGAACTGCATAAGAAAATCTCTTTGGATAAGAATCCACGTTCCTACTTAATGTCGCTGGCAACAAATATCTGGCGCAATCATAAGAGTATGTATGCAAGGCATGAGCGGATTGCACCGAAGATTTCTGCAGAAGCAGAAGGGGTGCAGATTGAAGATGTGCAAAGTGGTGAAAATGTTTTGGAACAACTGGTAAAAGAAGAGGAATACGCAAGGCTTAACATGTGTGTAGACCGTCTGCCGGATAAGCAAAAACAGGTAATCCTTCTGTTTTATGCTGGGGAAATGTCAATTGAGGATATTGCTAAGATTCTAAAGATTCCAAAGGGTACGGTGAAAAGCCGGTTGAACAAAGCAAGGCAATGCCTGCGAAAGGAAATGGAGGGTGATGGCAATGGAACAGAATATCCAGGATAAAAACATGAAAGATGAAACAATACAGCATAATAAAGTACAGAGTGAAGAGGCACTTGACAGGATGCTGAAGGCTCTGTATGCTGGTGAGGCGGCTCCAAGGGACGTCAACATCCGTTTGCTGAATCAGATAAAATGTAAGGAAGTAATGGAGGAATCCGGTTTGCATATCTGGTGGCTGCCGGCATCTCTTAGTACAATAATTGCTATTGCGGGAATCGGAATTTCTGTTCTCCTGTATTGCATTGTCAATCTTGTGGGGATGGATGCCACGATGCCGTATCTACTACAGTTTGTGACAGGAGGTTTTTTGAAAATTCACCTTGCACTTGCCGCCTGTCAGGTTATTGCAAGCTGGCTGATAACCCTTGTAGGTCTGTGGAAATTAAACTTTTATCAAAGTGCAAGGCTGTAAAGCTTAAAATATATCAAAGGTGTAATTTACTGGCTTTATGGAAAGGCCTCATTGCGGGGTATGTGACTTGAAAAAATGGAATGATTAAGCTTGTAGAAGCAGTTGTGGAAAGTATATGGTATGAAGGAGGAAAAAAGAATGGCAGGAGCATTTACATCATTTTCAGTTGCAATATTTTTAGGTTCATTGATTAGCATTGCGGTGTTAGTAATGACTGTACTAATTGGGATATGGGTATACCGGGATGCAGTTAGCAAGGGAATGAACGGTGTTTTGTGGACACTGGTTGTCTTACTGGTGCCGAGCTTTATCGGTTTGATTATTTATCTGATTGTCCGGATGGACGCAAAGAAGGTAACCTGTTCTAAATGTATGGAGAAGGTGAATGGCAACAGTAAATATTGTTCAAAATGTGGGCAGGAGCTGGAGCCGGTCATTGAAGTTTCAGAGGAGGACGAGAAGCTTCGCAAGTCTCAAAAACGTATTTTAATTGTTTTTTTCTCTACACTGGGGGGAGTTGTTATAGCAATTATCCTTATGATAGCATTTATACTGTCGGGAATTGTGGGTGCAGTGGGCAGCGGCATCAAAGCATTTTCGGATTTTAGTCAAGGGCTTATTGATTGGGATTACAGTGTCGATGCAGACGATGTTGGTGATATGTTAAGCAGCCTTGATGCATTGTTTGGTGAGGAGGGCTTTAATATTGATATAGACGGCGATGAAGTGTCAATTACTACCGGTGACGGAGAGGAAGTTATTCGTGTAAATGAGAATAGTGATGAGGTGCATATCAATACGTCAGCTCTTTACAGTCTGTTGGACAAATATGGGATTTCATATAATAGCCTGCTCTCTGAGCATGAAGTAAAAGAGGCTGTTGATGAATATCTGGATAAATATTTAGATGGTTTAGAGATTGATGAAGATCATGTACCGGAAAAGCTGGAAGAGGCAGCAAAGGAACTGGATGCTGCTACCAATAGACTGGAAACTGCGTTGGAAAAAGGAGACTTATCCGGCCTTGTGGATTTTGGAAAGGAAATTGCAAGAGCACAAAAGCTGGAGTTTACACTGTCAGGTGCGGCTGTTCCGTTTAAGACTTTGACTGGCGCAAAAGAGCTTGAGGATTTTGCGGATGATTTGGACATGGACGATTGGAAGATGGCAAAGCTTCCGGAGGATGCTGACGAGATTGGGACAATCAGCTTTACGTCAGAGTACAAAGGTACGGACGGGAAGATGAATGAGTATAAAGCATTTAATTTACATGTATATAAAAATATTCCCTATGTTACGCTTGAGGTGGCAGGTGTTCGGATTGAAATGAAGACTAAAAGTGAAACGATGAGATATCTGAATTCATTTTTTCAGTGATTAGATGGCTGTGTGCGAAAAGGAGCGATGAGAAATGGGATGTTTGGGAAATTTGATATGGTTTATATGTGGTGGACTGATAAGCGGGCTTAGCTGGTGTCTGGCAGGCCTTTTATGGTGTATTACCGTTGTGGGTATTCCTGTGGGGGTGCAATGTTTTAAATATGCAACGCTTTGTTTTTTTCCTTTTGGGAAAGAAGTGGAATATAGCGACAGTACATTTTCACTGCTTGTTAATATTATTTGGATTGTGGTATCCGGTGTGCCTCTTGCCATAGAGCATGCAATCTGGGGTGTGGTTTTCTGTATTACGATAGTGGGTATTCCCTTTGGCCTGCAGCATTTTAAGCTTGCAAAGTTTGCACTGATGCCATTTGGAACGAGGGTGAGATGAAAATGGAAAAGCAGATGCTGGAATTTGAAAGAGTAAATTATCATGGACATTGTGAAAGGTGCAGGCACGCAATGGGAGCTGCACGGGATTATGCCGGAGAAGCAGTAAAAAAGGGACTTGTGAGGATGGGATTTTCAGATCACCTTCCCTTTCCGGATAATCGTTTTGGGCTTCGCATGCCCTTTGAAGAGTTGGAAGAATATTTACAGGAAATAACAGATTTAAAGGAGGAAATGAGGGAAGAATTACATATTCTATGTGGCTTTGAGGGAGAGTATGTCCGGGAGGATCGAAAATATTATGAGTGGCTTCTTGAACATGAAAAATGTGAATATTTGCTGCTTGGGCAGCATTTTTATGAGACAAAGTCCGGGCAGTTAGTCAATGTGTATCAGATTGAGAATACTAAGCAGTATGAGGAGTATAGTGTAAATGTGGTGGAAGCCATGAAAACAGGTTATTTTCGTTATGCAGCACACCCGGATATTATTTTTTTGAACAATTTTCCATGGGATATTTACTGTGAAAGAGCCTGCGATGTTTTAATAGAAGGTGCCTTGAAATATCATTTTGCGCTGGAATATAACGCTAATGGGTTTAGAAGAAAAAAGCAGATATTTGTGGATGGTGAGCGTCATCCTTATCCTCATGACAAATTTTGGGATAGAGTGGCTGACACAGAAATTGATGTTTATGTAGGCTCTGACTGTCATGATCCATGTCAGGTCTATGATGATGCTGTTATCATGTCTTATGAGAAGCTAAAGAAGAAAGGTATTATTGCAAGGACGGACTGGTAAGGTGTGAATTAATATATGACAGATAAAAAGTTATAAGGGCGTATCTTCCGGGATATGCCTGTTTTTTTTGAGTCTCTTTATTAGGTTAATCGAAAAAAGTGTTGACAGATATAAAAAAGCAATATATAATTACCACATTACTTGAGTAATGTAGTAGTGATGAGAGGTGATGGTGTGAGAGTTGATTTCAACCGGATAGTGCCAATTTATATTCAGATTGCAGATGCCATAGAGGACGATATTTTAGCAGGGCGCTTAAGTGAAGGGGACAAGTGTTATTCCCAGGTTGTCATTGCGAAGGAATTAAATATTAATCCTGCTACAGCAGCAAAGGGAATCAGACTGCTGGTAGATAGGGGGGTTCTTGATAAGGTGCGTGGACAGGCGATGATAATACGTGAGAGTGCTGTAGACATAATTAAGAACCGTCGTTTAGAGGAAACGTTGAATGATATGGTGGATGCTTTAGTGGCAGAAGCAGTAAAGCTTGGCATGAATAGAGATGAGCTGATAGAGCGGCTCAAGGAGAGATGGAAGTAGAATGCCGCAAGGCAGTTATTCATAAAAACTTGTGGAAGAATTCACAGTAAGTAAACAGGCTGCATAAGAAGGGAGAACAGTTATGGAAGAATATGCAATTGAGGCAGAGGGTCTTTCCATGGTATATGACAGAAGAAAAAATGTAAAGGCTCTGGAAGATATAGATTTAAGGCTGCATACAGATCAGATAATAGGACTGATTGGTGCAAATGGAAGCGGAAAGACCACATTTTTTAAGATATGCTCCGGAGCATTGGAAGCCACGGAAGGGAAGTTACAGATATTAGGGGGAGATGGCATAGAAGACCTTAGCATTAAGGAAGAAATCATTTATTCCATGCATAATCTGCCGGTGGGGGACTTTTATAATATAAAGAGGATTGTGGACTGTTATGCAATCGGATATCCGCATTTTGACAGGGAGTTTGCAGTGAAGCTGCTTGAGCTGTTTGGCATTCCGGTAAAGAAAACGATTAAGACATTGTCCCAGGGAATGAAAAGCATTGTGCATTTTATATGTGCTATGGCGACAAGGGCAAAGGTGACACTGCTGGATGAACCCTTTATCGGAATTGACATTGAAAAGCGCAAATTAGCATATGAGATTTTGCTGCGTGATTATATGGAGCATCCGCGAACGTTTGTTATTTCCAGCCACAATCTGGATGAGCTTTCCCATGTGTTGTCGGAAATGGTGCTGATACATGACGGCAGGATTATATTTTATAAGGAAATGGATGAGGTGCGGGAAATGCTGTTTAGGGCAGATGGAGACAGCAGCCAGATTAAACCTTTTGCAGACCGGGAGGATGTTGTTCACCAGTCTGCCGGGGAGATTGGCAGCTTTATCATATGCAAAGGAAATGTGGAATGTAGCTTTGCAAAGGAATTAGAAAGGGCAGGCTGTGTGATTGACAAGGTAAGTCCGGAGGATGTTTGTGTGTATCTCACATCTAAAAGGAAGGAGGGTGATTTGGAATGTCTATGGAATTAGAAAATGTAAAAAAGAATTACCGTATTTTGATGAAGCAGCTAGGTGGAATGATGGCCGGCTCTATAGGTGTACCTGTGGCTTTAGGCATAGTATCACTTTTTACGCATATTTTTTCAAAACCGGCAGATGAACTGTCTTCAGTAGTGAAGTTTTCCCACATAAATGGATATGTGATGCTTACAGTCACAATTTATTTGATGCTTACGACAGTTAATATTTTATCAAAGGCTGAGATTTCCATGTATCCGGGAACCGTAAAGACCAGAATGACAGCAAAGCTGCTTTTCGATTTTACACAGTTGTCAGGTGTATTTTTGGGATTGGTTCTTTCTAATGGACTGATGCTTTCTGTTTTAAGGGCAGTTGCGGGACAGAATAAAGGAATGGTATCATGTGTGCTGTTTGACTGGAAAACTATGCTTATCCGGTCGGCGGTATCACTGGCATACTGTATGTGTATTTACTGCATTGGGGTATTGATTTCTGTAATGAGTGCAAAGCTTAACGACCATGTTTTTTACATTGTTTATATTGTTATTATGGTTATTTGGCTTATATTGTGTGCTACATTTCAGGTGCAGTATATTATTAGTCCGGTAATGGACTTCTATTGTGCTGACGGCAGGGGCTTCATTGCAATTTTAGCTAAAACCCTTGCTACATCACTTGTGTGCTTGGTGGTGTCATATCTCATTGCGGGTACCATACATAGCTGGAAAGAACATAGTAAAACAAGAGTTGGTTTTTCGGGAGCATTTTTGTATATTGTATTTTTTGGAATTATTAATTCCCTTGTTTTTAGCTATAATGAATATGAGAAAATGAAGGATGTGGCAGAGGCAGACGGTGTACAGGCTTCTTTAGAGAAGGATATTGCAGAGAATAAGGTTATTGTTAAAGACCGTGTTATTACGCCGGGCGAGATAGATGTATCGAAATTATCAAGTAGTGCCGTGGAAGTGCCGACAGGTCTTTCTCTGTTGGATAGGGGTTATTCTGTAGGCTGGTGTGATTATGATATGGCAAAGGAAATAGGTTTAATTCCTGAAGATTACGATTTGGAAAAGGGAAGCCTGCTTGTCAGAACTGTGGCAGTTAATACTGAGTATGCAGGAAAGTCTTTATGGACAGCATATGTGGAAAATGCATGTCTTGATATTTTAGACAGCGAATACCGGCTTACCATACCGGAAAAACATATTGTTTATGATGGGATGTTCGGTTTATTTGATAATTTCTTAAAGGAAGGAGAACGGCCTATTGAGAAGGTGGAGGATAGCTTGATTTATGACCCATGTTATAATACATGCTTTTACATTGTTTATCATAAAGAGGATATAAAAGAGGATCCGGAAAATGACATATACCTTGCAAGCTATTTGTATTGTGCTCCTGAAATTGGTTCATACACAGGGGATTATTAAGGATGCAGGGATGAGATGGCAATGACATATGCGTTTATGACAGGACAATTGGATGGGGAACCCTCGCAAGTCTTTGGAAGATGGACTTGCGGGGGTTTTGTTTGTAAAACGAGGCTGAATTCTACTTATATTCAAACACATACCGCTCAAAGCCGTTAATTACAGTGGTGTAATCATTGTATTTGCATTCCCTCTGCTGATTCCATTTGTAGGTTAGATGCACATGGCCATGCAGGAAATATTTGGGTTTATATTTTTTCAAAAGGTCACAAAAGACTGTAAAGCCCTGATGGGGCAAATCTTCACCGTCATTGAACCCCCTGGCCGGTGAATGTGTTACCAGGATATCGAATCCCTTGTGATATTTAAGTTTGAAAAATAATTTACGGACCCTTGATTTCATTTCCTTTTCTGTGTACTGAAAGGAACCAAAATTATAGTTTCTTGACCCGCCAAGCCCCAAAATGCGTATGCCGTTGTACACATAAATATCATCATCAATACATATGCAGCCCTCCGGTGGCTTTTCTTTATATATTACATCATGATTGCCGTGTACGTAAAGGACAGGTGCTTTTGTAAATGTTGCTAAAAACGAAAGATATTGTGGTTTTAAATCCCCACAAGAAATAATTAAATCAATACCTTCTAACTTACTTTTTTCAAAATAGTCCCACAGGTACTTGGATTCTTCATCTGCAAGTACAAGTATTTTCATAGCAAAGACGTTCCCCCCTTTTCAGTAGATTGTGCAAAACCGCGTAATTCTACGATAGGCCTTGCATCAACGGTTAAATCATCTAACGTTGGAATAGAACCAATAACATTATCTGACAGCCAATCCATTGTCATAATTTGCTCAGGAGTCAGGATTTCAGATGCCGGACAGCGTTCAATGCCATCCTGGTCCGTCAGCGGACCGGTAAACGGGTGGAAATCCCCCTGGGTAATTGCCTGTTTCATTAAATTAACAAGCTTGGTGGTGTCCTGTGGAAGATTGTTGGAGCATATTACATCAATTACCCCAGCAGATAATCCCCACCAGTAATTTAATGCTTTACTTTCAACCGAATCCTCCTCTACCTTCCAGGAACCGCGCATAATGGTGTTGATGAGTTCCTCATAAAATGCCCCCCAGTGATAGATGGACATTGCAAGATTTTTTGTTATATCATTTTTTTCTACATATAAACCAAACTGGCGGTTGCCGCTTTGCGGTTTAATCATATTTTGTGAAGAAATGTAAGTAATATTCCGTTCTTTGAAATAGTCATCAATATTTACATCCTTGACACAGGACCAGGTTAAATACACCTGTGCTCTTGGGTTTACCATATGTGCACCAAGTGCAAATGCATTAATGTTAGCAGAAACACCAAAAATTGGATAGTCAGCAACATAACCGATTTTATCATTTTTGCACATGGCACCCGCAATCATTCCTGTAAGGAATTTGGCTTCATACATACGGGTATAATATGTACGTACCGTGTTGTGGGAAGAATTCAGGGCGCAGTTTAAAATTTTTACATTTGGGTAGGTGGCAGCCACTTTAAGGCTTGCCTTAATTAATTGTGGAGTGACGGTGAAAATGATATCAAAACCATCCTCACAGATTTCAGTTAAAACTGCTTCGGCTATGCTTTCATCCTTGCCGGTAACAAAGGGCCGGGTTTCAATAACATCACTCATAACCTCTTCTAAATGGGTGCGGCCAAGCTCATGCCCGAAAATCCAGTCAGATTCTGAAGGGTCTTTGTCGTAGACAAAAGCAACCTTTTTCTTTTTTGTTGATATGATTTTATTTAAAACAGAATCTACGATTTTTGTTTCTTCTGTCGGCTGCATTAAAAGCTCAACAGAATCATCCTCACCAAGCAGTACGATTTCTGACCATATTTTATCAAGATTTTCCTTAATCTGTGAACTTAACATTTCCTTTGCCTCTTCATATGGGTAAAGCGACAAATAAAACAGTAATGCATCATCACAGGTAACTCCTGGTAACTGTTTGCCGCCATTTGCCTTAAAGGCATTGTAAAATGCCACATGAAAAGAAGAAAAATCCCTGCATTCATCCTCAGTCCATTCATCTGTGGTGTTTTTGTCTGTGGCGAGGAGAAGCTTTTCATAGCTTCCAAGCTTTGAAAATTGAACATAGTTTATTTTTGTTAATTTGTAAAAGTCCATAAATTCGTAGTAAACTTGAACTTCCACATCATCAGTAAGACGGGGAATTTTTCTTGTTACCTCTGCGAGGATTGTAGGTGAATTAAAATATTTTAATACGCTGACCCGTTTGTTGCCCTCTACAACATAATAACGGTTCAGATATTCATATACTTTTACCGCATCATGGATGCCTTCTTTGACCTGTGCATCATAAAGTCTTGACCATTTTCCGGAAAACTCTGAACCTGATTCTAAAAGTGGCATAAAATTTGATGAAAATGCCTGGGTTCTTCCGAAGGTGCTGGTTCCTACAACATTATTTAACGGAATATTAATAGTTCCAAGGTTTACTTCCCCTTTTATATCTACATGGGATAAAATCTCATCTAATACCGGAAGATAGGGATAGCGGCCCTTGGCGGTATCGGATTTAAAGGTTTTTAACCCAATTTTTTGAGCATTCATATAATCTTCGTGTGCCATGATTATTACGACCTTTCTGCTGTCTTTCCAATACAGCATTTTCTTTTTTTCTTTCCTAATTACGACATTATAATAGCATTTTTTTATTAAATTCGCAAGACAGGTATATTTTTCGAAATAATTTGCTAATTTTGTATAATATGTTTATACTAAGGAAGTGTTAAGAAATAATTTTTAAATAGTGCGCAGGATTTTTCTTCGAGAGTGCTGCTCAAAAATCAGGCGCATAGCGGGCTATGTAACTGATTTTTGAGTAGTGCTCTCGTAGAAAAAGACAAGCAATATTAAAAGGTATATCTTAACACTTCCTTAGTTAAAATGACAATGAGGGGGAGGCTGTAAGGTGAAGATATGTAGAAAAAATATATTTGAATTAACATTAGCTTTTATCATCTTATGTGCATTGTTAATTAATATGCAGCTTAATATGAAAATTGTATATGCGAAACAGAGTAATGAGGATAAACTAACAATAGCTCTTGATCCGGGCCATGGCGGTGAAGAAGATGGGGCATGCTATTATGGAATGAAAGAAAAGGACATTAATCTTAAACTGGCAAAAATGGTCAAATACGGCTTAGAGGAGTATGAAGGAATAGAGGTAGTTCTGACCAGGGACAGTGATGAAGCAGTCAGTCTCGGTGACCGGGCGTTGCGGGCAAAAGAGAAGAATGCAGACATATTAATAAGCCTGCATCAGAATGCAAGCGCATCCCATAAATCAAAGGGGACAACAATTTATATAAGTACGGCGGAGCAGTACCGTGAAAAGCTGTTTGAAATGGCAGATTATCTTTTGGGAGAATTTGAAGCGCTGGGCCTGCAAAATGATGGAACCATTGCCAGGGTAACCCAGATGGGGGGAAGAAGGGCAGATGGAACCTTTGATGATTATTATGGTGTGCTGCGGCATGGATATAATAACGGAATGCCTTCTTTGCTGATTGAACATTGTTTCATGGACTCAAAGGAGGATCATGAATATTTAAAAACGGAAGAAGGGCTTGCACAGCTTGCACAGGCAGATGTAAATGGCATTGCTTCCTTTTATGATTTGAAAAGGAAGGATGGAAGTACTCATGTGAAGAAGCGCGCAGAGAAATATGGTGCTACAACGAAAGGGCTTCAATTAGGTTATTATGAGCCACCTCAGATTACTGAAATTAAGGTGACAGGATACAATGGAATTTCACCGGCAATTGCAACTTATCAGGCTTCGGTGAAGGACAGTGCAGGCGTTGATTCCCTGTCGCTGGTATATAAGAACGGGGATGGCGAAACGGCATTTGTTTCATTGGAACTGGGAGAACCGCTTAAGACGGGAACCTATACGCTTAAAGGCTATGTTCCGGAGTGGTTAAAGACAGGTGATTATCATTTGTCGTATATCGGTGTGCATAATGTAGCCGGTTACGAAGCAGGTTATAATTATGCTGCAGGTGAGATGATAGGGTTTGGAAAATGCAGCTGGACAAACAATTTTTCTTATATGGGAGAGGCAGATATTTATGTGAAGGAACAGGGGAGTGTTGAATGGGTGCAGTCAAGATGGAGAGCTTATAAAAATTGTATCGGGGTAAGGGAGTAGTGTGCTGACACGTTAATAATTAGACAAGTAGGATTGCCAAATATCAACGTGTCAGTACACTAGATAGAGAAAACCACCGGTTCAACCGGTGGTCTGATTGCATTTTAGTTATAAAATCAGTTTTTCTGCTTGCCATCTATATATTTTTCATAGTCGTCGAAAACGGAATCAAAAATACCGGCAAGCCCTACAAATTCACAGCCATAACGGTATAGTCCATCCTCTAAATTTTGTCTGTATAAAATTTTAACTACAGTTAGAAGCTTTTGCTCACTGTTCTCTAATAAAATAGTTGCGTTAAAATAATATTCTGGTGGAATAAAACTGGTGGTGGTAAATCCCATTCCCGCTTTTGAAATATCAAAAACAGAAATCTTTGCATTTAGATCATCTATAACATCATTATCCTGCTTAAATACTTCGGAAATCTCAAGCTTCAATTGGATTGGTAATCTTTTATGTTTTCTTTTCTCTTTCATAGCAAACCTCCTAGATTAACAATATTTACAAGTGTAAATAGGATTGATTTTGGTCTTATGCTTTATAATAAAATGTATGTCACATACGTTTTGTATATTGTAGCATAAAATTACAAAAATAACAAACAAAAATACGGTAATCCATTGACAGTTTTTAAAAAAAAAGATAGGATGTACTTGGGATTTATCTGCTTGATGTATGGATTTCATAGCGAAGAGCGTATATACCGATGATTTTGAACAATTCCACGGATAAAGAAAGTGTTAGGAGAACTACATGAGAGAAATGTTTGACAGCTATTATGACGAAGATGAATTGCACGAAGAATGTGGCGTGTTTGGAATGTATGATTTGGATGGCGGGGATGTTGCACCAACTATTTATTATGGTCTCTTTGCCCTGCAGCACAGAGGGCAGGAGAGCTGTGGTATTGCAGTTTCAGACACGGAGGGGCCGAAGGGAAAGGTATTGTCCTCAAAGGGAATGGGACTGGTTAATGAGGTTTTTACCCCGGAGGATTTGGAGAAATTAAAAGGCAATATCGGAGTTGGACATGTACGGTATTCCACGGCCGGGGCGTCCACAAGAGAGAATGCCCAGCCTTTAGTGCTTAATTATATCAAGGGTACACTGGGTCTTGCCCATAACGGTAATTTGGTAAATGCACCAGAGCTGAGAAAAGAATTGGAATGGTCAGGAGCTATTTTTCAGACGACGATTGATTCAGAGGTGATTGCCTATCACATTGCCAGGGAGAGGGTAAATACTGCAACGGTAGAACAGGCAGTGATACAGGCGCTTAGGAAGGTAAAGGGTTCCTATTCCCTGATTGTGATGAGTCCCAGAAAACTGATCGGTGCCAGAGATCCATTTGGTTTCAGGCCCTTGTGTATTGGGAAGAGAAATAATGCCTATGTGCTTGCATCCGAAAGCTGTGCGTTGGATACCATCGGCGCTGAGTTTATAAGAGATGTTGAGCCGGGTGAGATTGTTACCATTACATCAGAGGATGGCATTGTTTCACATAGAGATATGTGTCAGGAAAAACATGCACGCTGTATCTTTGAATATATATATTTTGCCAGACCTGACAGTGTATTTGATAAAATGAGTGTATATGAATCACGCATTATTGCAGGAAGGTGCCTTGCAAAGGATTCTCCTGTGGAAGCGGATTTGGTTGTGGGCGTGCCGGAATCCGGTAATGCGGCAGCCCTTGGTTATTCTTTGGAATCAGGGATTCCTTACGGAACAGCTTTTGTTAAAAACAGCTATGTGGGAAGAACCTTTATTAAGCCAAAGCAGAGCCAGAGAGAATCAAGTGTGCAGGTAAAGCTTAATGTTTTAAGGGATGCAGTTAAGGGAAAACGTGTCATTATGATTGATGATTCCATTGTGAGGGGAACAACCTCTGACAGGATTGTCAGTATGTTGAAAGATGCAGGTGCCACGGAGGTGCATGTGAGAATTTCATCTCCGCCATTTTTACATCCCTGTTATTTTGGAACAGATATCCCTAGTGAAGACCAGCTGATTGCACATAACCGCAGTATAGAAGAGATTTGTGGAATATTAGGTGCTGACTCGTTAGGCTATCTGCAGTTGTCAAGACTTAATGAACTGACAGGAGGATGTCAGTATTGTGATGGATGCTTTAGCGGAAATTATCCGATAACGCCACCCGCAGAGGATATCCGGGGGGAGCATGATGCCACGGTAAGGGAAAATAGAAAGAAAGCATAGAATTGTTTTACAAAATATATACTAAAAGAGGAGAAGAATATGAAAGAAAAATATGTAAGTCCGTTATCAGAACGATATGCCAGCAAGGAGATGCAGTACATCTTTTCTCCGGATATGAAATTTAAGACATGGAGAAAGCTTTGGATTGCCTTAGCAGAGACGGAGTATGAGTTAGGACTTTCCGAAAATGGTAAACCGGTTATAACCTTAGAACAGATTGAGGAGATGAAGGCATTTGCCAATGACATTAACTATGATGTGGCAAAGAAGCGCGAGAAGCAGGTAAGGCATGATGTGATGAGTCATGTATATGCATATGGCAAGCAGTGTCCAGCTGCCGCAGGAATTATTCATTTGGGGGCGACCAGCTGTTATGTTGGGGACAATACGGATGTCATTATTATGACAGAGGCCATGAAGCTGGTTCGTAAGAAATTATTAAATGTTATCAATGAGCTTTCAAAATTTGCCATGAAATATAAGGATTTGCCAACCCTTGCATTTACCCATTTCCAGCCGGCGCAGCCCACAACGGTAGGCAAGCGTGCAACTCTGTGGTTGGAGGAGCTGATGCTTGATTTGGAGGATTTAGAATATATGATTGGTCAGCAGAAGCTTCTTGGCTGTAAAGGAACCACCGGAACCCAGGCAAGCTTTTTGGAGCTTTTCAATGGTGACCACGAGACGGTGCGCAAGATTGACGGAATGATTGCAGAGAAAATGGGATTTAAGGAGTGTTATCCTGTTTCAGGGCAGACCTATTCACGTAAGGTAGATTCAAGAGTATTGAATGTCTTAAGCGGTATCGCCCAAAGTGCCCATAAGTTTTCCAATGATATCCGTCTGTTGCAGCATTTAAAGGAGATTGAGGAGCCCTTTGAGAAAAACCAGATTGGTTCATCTGCCATGGCATATAAGAGAAATCCAATGCGCTCTGAGCGGATTGCTTCCTTGGCAAACTACGTAATGGCAGATGCCCTTAATCCTGCTATAACAGCAGCCACCCAATGGTTTGAAAGAACGCTGGACGATTCAGCTAACAAGCGGATTTCTGTACCGGAGGCATTTCTTTCCGTTGACGGGATTTTAGATTTGTATCTTAACGTAGTGGATGGACTGGTTGTATATGATAAGGTAATCTACCAGAGATTTATGAAAGAGATTCCGTTTATGGCAACGGAAAATATTATGATGGATGCCGTTAAACGTGGAGGTAACCGTCAGGAGCTGCATGAGAAAATACGTGAGCATTCCATGGCGGCAGGCGTGGTAGTCAAGCAGGAAGGAAAGGAAAATGATTTGGTTGAACGTATTGCAGGAGATCCTGCCTTTGGTATGACAAAGGAGATGATTGAGGATTTGCTTGAGCCAAAGAATTTTGTAGGACGTGCACCACAGCAGACAGAGGAATTTATTTCTGAAATTGTGAAGCCGGTGCTGATTGCAAACAGCGATGTGCTTGGCATGACTGCGGAGATAAATGTATAGTCAATAATCCCGCAGCAAGCTACGGGATATTAGATTGCCAGGATTCCTGGAGTTGTGTAGTAATATAAGCAGTGTGTTGTAAAAGGTGAAAAGGGCTATCCGGTTATACCGGGTAGCTTTACGGTGAAGCATGTCACCCCATTTTCACATTGAATATCAATGGAGCCGTGATACTGGTCAACAATGGATTTGGCAATGGAAAGTCCGAGTCCGAAATGTCCGTTCTCACGGCTTCTTGCTTTATCAGTACGGTAAAAGCGTAGAAATAGTTTTTCCCTTTCCTCTGGTGGAACCGGAACTCCTTCATTTGCAACACTTAATAATATATT
Source organism: Lachnospiraceae bacterium (assembly GCA_029052995.1). Classification (GTDB taxonomy): domain Bacteria; phylum Bacillota; class Clostridia; order Lachnospirales; family Lachnospiraceae; genus CAG-590. The sequence continues at coordinate 14,885 of JAIDHZ010000306.1, forward strand.
GTGTTTTTTCTCTGAAAGACTTATGTCAATCCTGCCATTTTCCTTTGTGTAATATAGTGCATTATCCAGCAAAATCGTTAATACCTGCTGCAGCTCCTCTGATTCACCATTCATTATAATATCTGGGGCAATACTGTATTCCAGAGTAAGGTGCTTTTCAAATGCCACACTTTCAAAGGGAAGGATTCTCGATAAACAGGCATCGCTCAGATTGAATTCTGTTTGGGTGGACGGTGAGTCAGGCAGCTGCTCTAACTTTGTCAAAAGCAGCAGGGAGCTGATTAATTTTGACATCCGGCAGCATTCTGTCTGAATGTAGGAAAGCCACTTATTATCCCCGTATTCGTCCTCCAGCAGTTCGCTGTTTGCCTGAATTACGGTAAGAGGTGTTTTTAATTCATGGCTTGCTGCAGCTACAAATTCTTTTTGTGCTAAAAAAGCCTTTTCCACCGGCTTTACAATCAGACCAGAAATCACATATGAGAGGAAGAAAAAGATAATCAGCCCGATTAAACCCAAGATAATGGAATACAGTAAAAAATTCCGGTTGCTGCGTCCGGATAACTGGCGGTCCATTAAAACAATGTCATACACGTCCTGAAAATGGCGTTTGATATAAGAAAAATCCCCTATTATTCCGTGGTCTGCCTCCTTTTGTAAAACCTCCTCACAGTAGTTTTGCAGGGTTTCTTTGTCATAGTTATTGCCCTGACTGGTGTCCATGGAAATTAGTTCCATGTTTTCAGTGTATCTGGCATAGACTAGTGGATACAGCTTCGACATTTGTTCGAGCTCGTCATCGGATAAATGATTGCGGTTCCCTCTTAACTCTTTGTCTCCTGACAGACGAGGTTCAGGTGGGAAATTCTCCCTTGTTCTGTGTTCCAGATAGAATTGGGAAATACCACGTTCTTCTTTTCTGGTTTTGTCGTTCTGAAGCAAATTAATGGCAATAAGAATGCTGATTAATGTTGCAGAGGATAAAAGCATGATAATTGCCATGATACGATATCGCAGTTTACGTGTCATAGGAGCCTCCTTTTTCTTATTTGTCAGGGTCATTCAAAATATAGCCAAGCTTCCGTACGGTTTTTATCGTTACCCGGGTTTTTAGGTAAGAAAGCTTTTTGCGAAGAAAAGAAATATATACTTCAACATTGTTATATTCAGCTTCGGAATCATATCCCCATATTTTCTCAATCATTTGTTCACGCCTTGTAATCTGGTTTGCATTTCGAAGCAGGTAATCCATCATTTGATATTCTTTGCCATTAAGCGAAATATTTAATCCAGAGGTTTCACAATAAAGAATATTTAACCCGTTTTCCATGTATAAGTCGCCAAAGCAAAGCCGGTCATTTGCCGGAGCATTTTGTCGTCTTGTCAGCGCACGCAGCCTGGCAAAAAGCTCCTCACGGTGAAAAGGTTTGCAAAGATAATCATCTGCGCCGCAGTCTAATCCGGTCACCTTATCTTCAAGGGTTGACTTGGCGGTAAGAAGCAGTACCTTAGTGTGGATATTCTGGGAACGCAGGGTGCGTAAAACATCAATTCCGCTCATTTCCGGGAGCATCCAGTCTAAAATAATGACATCATAAATGTCAGTGTATGCCTGCTGTAATCCGTCTATACCGTTTGCAATCCAGTCCGTGGCGTAGCCTGCTTTTTTAAGAGAGGCACATAACGGTTCTGCAAAATGCTGTTCATCCTCAATTAATAATATCAG
>JAIDHZ010000307.1:0-17768 GCA_029052995.1 Lachnospiraceae bacterium
CTATTAGATAAACCCTTATACGAATTAGAAAACATGCTTGATATCAATTTTGTGCGAATTTCAAAATCAGCGATTGTCAATATCCGCCAGATCAATCATGTAGAAGCAGGCTTTAACGGAACAATGGAACTGGTAATGAAGAACGGCATCACAGATTATATTTCCAGAAGTTTTCGCAAAAATTTTAAAGAAAGGTTGGGATTAAAATGAAACGTACTGTTCAATTAGTGATAAAGTATTTATTATATGGTATTTCTTTCGGATGTACTTTCTTTGTGATTATGTGTTTATCTTATTCTCTCTGGGGTGGAGAAGATTTATTGATGATGATATTCAAAGATTTTACAAGGCAGTCCATAGGCGCCATGATTATCGGCATTGCCTGTGGCGGCACATCTGTTGTCTATCAATTCGACCGTCTTTCTGGATTTTTGAAAACAATCATACATTTTTGTGTTGGGATGGGAGTTTTTTATCCTACCGCTATTTATTTAGGCTGGATTCCTTTTTATCCGGACAGGATAATCCTTACTGTATTACAGTTTCTATCCTCATGTGTTATTTTTATGGTAATCTGGTTCTGTTTTTATGTATTTAATCGAAATGAAGCAAAAAGGATTAATAAACGGCTAAGAGAACTTGAGCGAGATAACACCTCTAACAAAGAATAATCTTGCATATGTTATGTTTAAGAATATCTTTCCGTACCTATATTCTTTCAGGAGTAAAACGAGAGGCAATGTGGTTATACATTGTCTCTCGTTTTATGTTGTAATGTCCTTTATGTATAAATTAGTTCTATATCTTTCCTTATCTGCAACCTTGTTTTATTTCAGTAAATAGGACAGCGTATCCATTCTGTTTTATAAGTATCACTCATATTTTATTTCACTTCGCAATCCCAAATACTTAATTGCCTGTTATTGTCTTTTTCTTCAAAGGCATACATGTAGTTAAATATTTGCTCGATATTATGCACAATTCCATTTTTTGCTAATAATATCCCTTTCGCTTTCATAAAGTGTATTTTTATATCTCACATGGCAGCACAATTTTTCTTATGTGCTTTTAGTTTTTTCACTGCCCAATCATAATGACTTGCTGTAACGCTGACAAAATAAGAACCTAATGTGCTTCCACCAACCCATTTATAAACGCCTTTTGAAAACAATTCTTCATTTGAAAAAGTTTCTGCTAACTTTATGACCTCAGTATGAGATTTTTGAAGCATACTCTTTGCATCTTCTAACGATGTGGATTGATGTTTTTTCCAAAATTCCACATTCATATCTCCATAAGTTTTCCAATTATAAGGCTTCGGAATAAACGGTTTGTTATCGCCATTCTGATTGGAATGTACCCAATTCAACAAAAGTTGATGCCATTCGTAAAGATGAATTAAAATATCTCGCAGGTTTTTATCTCTTTTCCAATGAGCTTCTTTCTTTTTTTCATCACCCGAAAAATCAAAAGAAGTTGATAACTCTTTTTCTGTCAATTCAGAAATAAGAGCATTTAACTTTTCATAATTAGTGGCTGCTGCTGTTAGTAAATCTGTCTTTGTTGTTGGTCTGCCCATATTCATTTTCCTTTCTTTTACAACATTATATTACTATTTTTTATATATCTGTAACTTTGTATCTTAAGATAGTTTTTAAGTTGGCTTTTTCTGTACGATTTGCATTATTCAAATATATTTCACGATGTTCTTTTTCAATACGCTTGTAACCGTGTTCCGAACAATAGTCATTCATAATCTCAAATGACACAGGCTCATCATCGAACGCTCCTTTATGCAATACTTGAACACACTTACCGTCACAGATTGTTTCAAATGAAATATTTGCAAGATATAGATTATCTTTCTTACTCTTAACTACCTCTAATGCATTATCAAACATTTCTCTGGTAATAAAATCTGGTTGTCGTATCATAATGCGGTATTGCAATTCTTCCTTTACCAAACTTTCTTTTTCAGAAGCTTTGTTCCATATTCCCTCTAAGGGATATACTGAATAATCAGTTATTTCTTGGCTTTTTTCGGCAAGTGTTTTATATGCCATTTTAATTTTATAAGCTACTGAAAACAGGGCGGCAACCTTATCTGAAAAAATTTCGCCATTAGGATTTCCGCTGCCAGAAATAATAATATATTTTTGAGCAGGAATATCAATAACGCAAGGCTTTGTATTTATGCCGTATATCTCTTTCTCCTGCTTTTTCCATTCAAATTTCATTTACAGTCCTCACCTTCTCAAATAGAATTTACAGTTAAATTATACCGCATATATACTGACACCCTATGTCAGGATTTATATTTCTCATAAATTTTCTTTGCCTGTTCAGCTACAATTTCTTTGAGATACTCAGGCTCTATAATATCTACCTGCGTTCCGAATGATAGCAGATACCCTATTAGCCATTCATCTTCCGGCATATCTACCGAAACAATTAAATCTCCATTTTCCCGCCTGCTTACCCTCGTTTTGTCAAATTCGTCATAAACTCGATATGCCATATTTTGAGGAAAACCCAATATGATTGTATTGTATGTTTGACCAGGCGATTCATCTAATTCCGGAAATGAACTTTTGCGAAAACCATCTGCAAGAACTTCCAAATCTATAATACGGGTCAGCTTAAAAATACGATAATCCTGTTTTTCCGTACAATACGCCTTTAAGTACCACGACATAGACTTATATGACATTTTTAACGGCTGGACAATTCTTTTACTAATTGTTCCATAGGAATTTGAATAGGTTATTTTTACACATTTTTGATGAATTACCGCTGATTTCAGCAATTCAAATTTTTCATTGTCAGTTCCTTTATTTCCCCATCTGGAAAAATCCACTTCAAGCCAATTCTCAGAACTGAGATTAAATATTGCAGAAAGCTTTTGTAATGTTTGACTGCTGCTAATATTTTTCGTAAAGTTTATACTTTGTAAGGCTGTTAGAATTTCCTGCTTTTCTTCTTCTGACAATACAGCTTTATCTAAAACAAAATCATTCATCAAATGAATGCCGCCATTTCGACCTGCTTCTGCATAAATAGGGATACCTGCTCCACTTAGAGCATCAATATCTCTATAAATAGTTCTTACGGATACTTCAAATTTTTCTGCTAATTCCGGAGCAGTAGCCTGTCCTTTATCAAGTAAATGATACACAATCTTAAATAATCTGCTTTCCTGCATTAGCAATCTCTCCTTAAATCCTCACTTATCAGTGCGGATGACAGACAGCTCTGCCTTCATCCTGCCATATAGCTCCACTATCTTATTCCAGTCTGTATTTCCTCCCGGTTGGTTCAAAAATTTAATATTGTGAAAAAAAGCAGACCTGCGCTCTTCATTTTCTTCTACAAGCCGTTCTTTATCCAGTGAAACATTGCCCCAATCCTTTGCCACCGCACTTTCCACTTGTTTATCCATTGCAGCAAAAAAAGATCCATAAAACTCCATCACCGATGAGACAAATTCCTCATATGCCATTTCCACAATTCCCATCGGTGCTGTCCATATACTTTCTCCATTTTCCAGTTTATAAGTACTCTCCCATAGAAGCTTTATTTTATCTTTGAAACGATAACAGCCAATCAACGGGCCTCCGACTAAATGCAGGGAATCAAAGTTTCTATCATAAAACCATCTGATTAACCGTTGATATTTATTATCATAGAACAGGTCAAACACCGCATCCTCATCATCCATATGACTTTCTTTCCATACATCCGTTTTTGCTTCAAACTCACCAATCTCATCATATAGGCACATCGGGATGGATTCTCCTATATATCGGAACGTATACGAAAAATCTTCCAAAAATCTGGCTATCTGATAATCATTATACTGTATCGGACACCCAAAATACTGTATTGCCGCCTCGCTGTATTCATATATTGTCTGATTGCCGGCATTTATCCATAGCTGACCGTCTGTCAGACCGAACCAATGAAGGCTTAGGTTCTCTTCACTTCCCCATGGACATATTTTATCTAAATCCTGTAGTCGGAAATTTATCTTAAATTCTCCCATTGTTATCACATCCTCGTGTATTCCATTACCGTCCAAATCCCTCTAAAATAAATCTGCAAGCTGACTGTACTCGTAAGTATACTCTCTTACAAATACATCGTGTAACAATTCTTTGGTATTCACGATATAAACATAATAGCATTCATACCATTGTTCATCATAAGAAAGTAACCGAAAATTATATCTTAATACCCCTGATTCCCCTTCTCCCAGAACAAATGCCGTCTCATTAAGAGTATTGGGACATCCTGTAAGCTTCTCACCTTTTACATATAAATCTTCATTCCCACCTCTTCTTTTCGGCATTCCACGTCCGTCATCAAACCATTTAACCCGGTAAATACCTCCTGATTTCTCTATTATTTTTACACAGGGAATGTCAATTTTATCAGGACTGTAAAACGCTCCCTTTTCCCGTCTTATGCGTGTGTTTCGATATAGTGCCATTTTTTGTTCATGCTCTTTTCTACCTGTAAATGCTACACCAATGTTTTCCTCATATAATTGCCGATCCAGCTTTTCAGAAGCCTCCACATCATACAAAACAGACCCATTTTGCTGTAAATAGTTACATTTCTTTAGGAAAATCCCATTACCGGAAAGAGAAACATCATTTTCTATCATTACCGGTTTATAATATTCCTGCCTTTGTCGAGAAGCGGTCAATGTGCGGCTATCTTTCGTCCATTCCATCTTAATTTGTAAAATTGCCAGCATGTGCTATCTCCTACCATTACCATTCATTACAAAACTTCATGAATTCCTCATTTTGCAGCCAGAACGCATAGTTGTATGCGTAATTTGCCTTCCTTCAGGCATTCTATAAATAATCTTCCAGGTTCTTAATAAAATCAGAAAATGTATTCCCAAGTATTATTTTTTCCTCCAAGCTCATGGGTATATCCGGGACAGCAAAAAAATTTCCGTCTTTGTCTACACCATAAACTTCACCGCCACCAGAGGAACCAATAAAATAATGTTCCGGTAAAAACTCTTCAACATGATAATCATCGTTTATTTGCTGCAATTCCTCAAGCCTAAACAGCATGAGATATGCACTTTCTCCAACGCTGCCCTCTCCCCCGTTATGCTCTTTCATAAACATAAGATAATCTTCGGGCAGTGCAATATTATTTACAGACTGAATATCGAAACTGCTTTCCCCATTAAAATCAAAATCCTCAAAATATTGTTCAATAAAATCCATAATTTCATCACTCCGTTCTACTTATATTTTTGAATGCTTATTATATTCTTATACATAACTGCGTACCAATTACATATACTATTTTATGAGGTGATTTCTATGAAACATTTAAAATCATATACAATTATAGGAATAATTTTTGTCTTGATTACAGGAACACTTGCTCACTTTCTATATGATTGGAGCGGAAACAATTATATAGTAGGTTATTTTACACCAATTAATGAGTCAATATGGGAACATATGAAATTGATATTCTTCCCCATGCTGATATACTCACTTTTTATTATTTTTAAATTCAAAGAAACCTATCCATATATAACTTCTTCATTATATTTTGGGATTTTAACAGGAACATTACTAATCCCAATACTTTTCTATGCCTATATATCTGTTCTTGGCAAAGATATTTTTATCTTAGATATTGGCATATTTATTCTGAGTATCATAATTGCATTTTTGCTTTCCTACAAACTCACATTATCTTGCAGGTTGGAGCCGTATACCTTTTTATTATGTTTCTTAGTATGTATTCTTTTTATCTGTTTTATATTATTTACTTATCAACCCCCGTCAGCTAGAATCTTTGAAAATCCGACCATTTCACAAAATACCTGAAACAAGGATTGCAGGTAATTCCACATTCTAATCTTTTGCACCGACCATGAACCATCCAATGAATCTGCCACCGCATACTGAGAACTAGCATCATCCGGATTCCCCGCATTAATGAAATAATATTTCTCTTTGTACTCCTTGCGTAAATAACAATCTCTGTAGTTTTATCATCCAATCAGCACTTTCTTTCCCTCAAATGCAAATCCATATTTATGGAAAGTGAAACCCAATTCATATATCCATTCATCGCTTTTATATCTCCGGATAAAAGTGCTTTAATAAATCTGTTATAGTTCCCTCCATACAGCACCTTCTCTAATCAGACTGCCTGCAAGGAAGTTGGAACTGGTATTTGCCCAGTAAATTTCCAATTCACCTGTATCCAGCAGATTGATAATAGACCATGGATTATAAATATCTCTCAAATCATTTAGATTTTACCTGATTGATTTTACATTAACATAAACAACTAAAAGGCGCAATCTGTTTTTCTTTTAAACTGATCCAACAGAAAATCTTTCGGTTGTAATTTACTCTCATCCATACTATTCTGATTCCAAGCAAACAGTTTCTATTTATTGTGATTCCGGTACAGGAGCATGTACTAAAGCAGCCCCCTTTTTTTCAATACCTTCTTTTCAAAATAAGTAAACAAACACTTATCAATTATAATCCCTACAGCCACTATAACAAGCATTACAACCATAACCTGGTTAATATCCGCCATATCACGGCCGACAATCAGGGTCTGTCCAAGACCTATTGTGGAAGACATAACCTCACCTGACATCAGAGCCCTCCATGCAAAGGACCATCCCTGCTTTAACCCTGCTATAAAAGCGGGCACGCAGGCTGGCAGAATAACTTTCCTATATAAATCCCTTCTGCCCGCACCCATTGTCTTTGCCGCCTTTATATATAATGGCGGAACCGTCGCAATGGCATTTTCCACAGAAAGCGCTATGCCAAACGCAGAACCCATTACCACCACAAACAGTATGGCTGTACTATTTAAGCCAAACCATAGAATTGCAAAGGGAACCCAGCAGATACTTGGCAGTGTCTGGATGCCAAGTATTACCGGCTTTAAATTGTGATTCAAAAACGAAAAGTGGTGAATCAAAAAGCCTAAACATACACCAATAACAATTGCAATTCCAAAGCCCACAACTCCCCTTAATAAACTATACCCTAATGCAGAAATCAGTGTTCCATTTACAGTAAGCTCACAAAAACGTTTCACTACTCCTGCGGGGGAAGGAACAGAGTAACTCTTCCATATACTTAAAACATCTACAAACAGAATATAAAATATCTGCCATATAACAATTAGAATAATTGCAAAAAAAATACCTTCCGCAATTTTTCTAAGCCTTTTACTGTTTTTCTTATCAGGCTTTTTTTCATTTTCCATATTATTTTCCCTGTTCATGGTGCTCACCCCTTGTCTTTTCATGCTTTACATGCTTTTCGTGTTTATTATCGTATATATGCTTTGTGGTCTTCATCTCATTATAATCGCTCTTTTCCACTTCCATAACCTCTCTCTTCACCGCATCCAGAATCTGATGCCTGAGAGCTACAAATTCCGGCGTTCTCGTGTTGCGTGGCCTTGATAAGCTGCACGGAAAGATTTCCTTAATTTTACCTGGATGCTCGGAAAGCACAATAATCCGATCTGCAAAATATACTGCTTCCTCCACACTATGAGTTACAAAAAGAATTGTTTTTCCCTGCCTCATCCAGATTTGCTCAAGCTCACCCCGGAGTATGTTCGTAGTCTGCTTGTCCAGGGCAGAAAACGGTTCATCCATTAATAGCAGCTTACTGTCCATGGAAAGGGCCCTTGCTAATGCCACTCTCTGTTTCATACCACCGGAAAGCTGGTGAATGGGATAATCCGTAAATTCTCCGAGATGCACCATATTGAGATAATGCTTTGCCCGTTTCTCCCGTTCTTCCTTAGGCACTTTTATAAATTCCATTCCAAGCATTACATTTTCCAATACATTTTTCCATGAGTAAAGCGCTGCTTCCTGAAACATAACCACCCTGTCCGCTCCCGGACCGGTTATCGGTTGGCCATCCAGCATAAGAGTCCCTTCCGTGGGCAATTCAAGTCCTGCCACAAGGTTTAACAGGGTTGTTTTACCGCATCCGGAGGGTCCTACAATACAAATAAATTCCCCATCCTCAATCGTCAGATTAATATTAGATAAGCTCTGTTTATTTGTACCTGGATATTGCTTGCATACATTTTGAATTTCTAACATCTTATCCTCCTGAAAATATAAATAACCCTGTTAATACGCTCCACTGATATTGATGAAGGATATCAACAGGATTATCCATTTTATTATTTTTCATCCAATAAATTATCTTTTGGTTTCTCGCTGATAAAGTTTTGAGACAGCCCTATTTCCACGAACCTGTCTATCGAAGCCTTATTAATTGCGGAATCCACTTTAATCCTGCTAAATGCCTCTGTCAAAAGAGCTTCATCTAGCTTCTTGCTTGTTGCATTATATATTTCTTCATTCATAACCTGGGTTTTCTCATTCAGATTATCATTAATTGCTTCTGTTGCCTCATCATGAGCCTTAAGGAAAGCTTCAACTATCTCGGGGTGCGCCTCCTCAAATTCCTTTCTCACAACAACAACCGCTACACTATAATCACCCTCCATAAATACCTGATTTTCATCTAACAAAAGCTCTGCGCCCTGGTCAAGCAGGGTTGCCCCCCATGGTTCCGGAACCAACGCTGCGTCAATATTCCCCTGGGCTAACATATTCCCTACATCTGCATTAGCAACTGCTGCCACATTAACTGTACCACCGTCAGTTACGGGCTTTAACCCATTTTCTTCAAGTAAAGCAAGAAGGCATAAATGCTGGGTATTTCCCATTTGTGGAATAGCTACATTTTTACCGGCTAAATCGGCAACGCTTTCAATATCCGAATCCGCCCTTTTTATCATGATGCTCCCAGCCTGAGTTGCACCGGTAAGAATCCGCACATCACCATCAGACTTTACATTTGCATTAATGGCAGGTACGGGACCTATATATCCAATATCAATATCTCCCGCAAAAATCGCTTCCACTTCTGCCGGACCTGCATTAAAGGAAGTCCAGTTTACACTGGCATCTTCCCCAAATGCCTCCTCGAGGGTGCCTTCATTTTTCATAACAAGCGCCTGAGCGTGGGTTACATTGGGAAAATAACCTATATTTACTTCCACTTTTTCCTTTTTTTCACCATAAGCTGTGTCGGTTTTTTCATTATTCCCACAACCGGCTAACATGGTTAATGCCATGGTACACACAGCCGTAATACCAAATAATAATTTTCTCCCTTTATGGGCTCTTTGAATTATGCTTACATTTTTCCCGCTTTTATTATGTGTTTCCTTATACATGTAAATTTCCTCCCTTTTGAAATAATGCAATTATATGTCCCGATTCAAAATTATCCAACATATAATTTTGAAAACGTATGCAAAAACTTAAAATAAATTATCAAAAAGGCAACTATTTTCAATAAAAACCCTTTGTCTGTTTTACATAAACATCTTAAATTTGAAAACGATACCATCCTTAAAATACAAAGCTTTTCTTAACCTTTTCCACGTTTAGGAAAACCTCTAATTAAAATTATGGTTTAAGCGAAGCATGACAGCTCTCCCGAATCATTAATTTTCCCTCAAGCTCCATCCTTACCACAGAATTATGTCCACCATTTATGCGGTCAAATAACAGGTAAAGTGCAAATTTCCCCATTTCTTCCTTTGGAAGCTTTACTGTAGTGAGCAGAGGCTTCATAATTTGGGCCTCTTCAATATCATCACTGGAAATAATAGCCGGATTATAATTTGCCCTTTTGTGCTTATTCAGACATTTCAACATACCAACTGCTGTTATATCATTTGCACAATATATTCCATCGGGCGCATCCTCCTGTTTCAGAAAATGCTCCATTGCTTTGTATCCTTCTGCTTCCGTCTGCCTTGTTTCAATTATATATTCCGGTTCTATATCTATATTATTTTTTTCAAGAGTCCCCATAAATCCCCTGTATCTTGCCTCGTTATGGCAATTACCAACATAACCAAGCTCATCATAACCCAAATCAATCAAATACTGCACAGCCATTTCAGCCACTTTTCTCCCATCGCATATAACCTCGTCCACTTCATAATTTGTAGAATTACGGTTGATGGAAACCACATTTTTAAACTGTCTGTTCAGCTTTTTAAGCGCAGTCATATTGCATTTCCCGATAATAATCAGCCCATTTACCGGACTGGCATTTTCCTCATACATTTCTGTAATAATCTGGTCTAAATTCTCCCGTTTGCAGCGCTTGTCATCAGAAAACAGTGGCATATACCAGATTCTTGACAATATGCATGCCTGTTTATGAATTTCTGTTTCAATTACACGTAACAGCTCCTTGAAAAACGGATCCGTCTGAGAGGTATCGGTCCGGGTCATCAGCACATTAATGTAATAGGTGGAGCTACAATCTTGGTTTATTCCCATTTTAAGATTCCTTGCCGCATTGTTCGGCACATAATCAAGCTCTCGAACTGCCCTGTAAATTTTATCACGCAGTTTCGGATTGCTGCATTTATACTCCGGATTATTTAAAACTCTCGATACAGTAGACGGCGATGTACCGGCCTGCTTCGCAATTTCCTTTATCGATGCCATTTATAGCTCCTCCCATCAATGTAAAGCCAAGATTCTATCCAGTATTCAGTATAATTATTCTTATGCTGTAAAGGGCTTTCTTACAAACTTCCAGTCCTGAATATTTTTTACTATAACACCACAAATATAAATATTTGTGAAAAAAAAGCCACATTTTTATTTTTGGGGTTACTAATTTTTATATTGGTGCTATTTTTCATAATAAATTAACATAGGAATGATATTCTATAATAGTATAAATAATCTGACAATTATATATTATATATTGTCCAAATGCACTATTTAACAAAAAGAAAAACGGAGGATATTTAATGGGAATGTTATCGCATCTGGAAACGCTTGAAGCAGAAGCAATTTATATAATGAGAGAGGTTGCGGCAGAATGTGAAAAACCAGTTATGCTGTATTCGATAGGTAAGGACAGCTCGGTTATGCTTCATTTAGCATTAAAGGCATTTTACCCGGAAAAACCGCCATTTCCCTTTATGCATATTGACACCACATGGAAGTTTAGGGAAATGATAGAATTCAGGGACGAAACAGTTGAAAAACTTGGAATAGAAATGCTGGTATACACCAATGAAGAGGGTGTGAAGCAGGGAATGAATCCATTTACCGATGGCGCCGCTTACACAGATGTCATGAAAACACAGGCACTAAAACAGGCGCTTGATAAATATGGATTTACGGCAGCTTTTGGTGGAGGACGAAGAGATGAGGAGAAGTCCAGAGCCAAAGAACGGATTTTTTCATTCCGTGACAGTAACCATGTATGGGATCCCAAAAACCAACGCCCCGAATTTTGGAAACTATACAATACACAGATAAAACAAGGGGAAAGCATGCGGGTATTTCCACTTTCAAACTGGACAGAACGGGATATATGGCAATATATCAAGCAGGAAAATATAGAAATTGTACCCCTTTATTTTGCAAAGGAACGCCCTTTTGTGGAACGGGACGGCAATTTAATCATGGTAGATGATGACCGCATGCAACTAAGACCGGGCGAAGAGGTACAGAATAAAAAAATACGGTTCCGTACTCTTGGCTGTTATCCTCTTACAGGAGGAATAGAATCAGAGGCAGATACATTGGATGCAATTATTGAAGAAACCTTAAGTGCGGTATCTTCAGAGCGGACAAGCCGTGTTATTGATACAGACGGTGGAAGCAGCAGTATGGAAAAACGGAAGAGGGAAGGTTATTTTTAATGAAAGAATTATTGAAATTTATTACCTGCGGAAGCGTTGACGATGGAAAATCAACCTTAATTGGACATATGCTTTACGATGCCAAGCTGCTGTTTGCAGACCAGAAATGCGCACTGGAATTGGACAGCAGGGTTGGAAGCAGGGAAGGGGAAATAGATTATTCACTGCTGTTAGACGGTTTAATGGCGGAACGGGAACAGGGAATAACGATTGATGTGGCATACCGCTATTTTACGACAAAACAAAGAAGCTTTATTGTTGCTGATACACCCGGACATGAGGAATATACAAGAAATATGGCAGTGGGCGCCTCATTTGCAGACCTGGCTGTTATTTTGGTGGATGCCTCAAAGGGTGTCTTAGTACAGACAAGAAGGCATACAAGAATCTGTTCCCTGATCGGTATACGGCATTTTGTGTTTGCCATTAATAAAATGGATTTAATTAATTTTAATGAACAACGTTATCAGGAGATTTGTGCGGAAATCAAAGAGCTGATGGAAGAGTTTACCCATGATTCACTCTGCATGATACCGGTTTCGGCAACAGAGGGAGACAACGTTACCCAAAAATCAGAGCATATGAACTGGTATACGGGAGAGACATTGTTATCCTATCTGGAGAACATTGAAATCAGTACAGAACAGGAAAATGCAGGATTTGTCCTTCCGGTACAGCGGGTTTCCCGGCCGAATTACCAGTTTAGAGGATTTCAGGGACAGGTAGAATCGGGACAAATTGGAATCGGCGAAGAGGTAACTGTACTGCCAAGCCGTGAAAATGCAAAGGTGAAAGGTCTGTATGTTGGCGACAAGCCAGCAGAAACTATCTGCAAGGGACAGCCTGTGACCCTTTTACTGGATAAGGAAATTGATGTATCAAGAGGCTGTGTACTCATCAAAAACAGCAAAACAATCACCGGCAGACTGTTTCGCGCAGATTTGTTATGGCTTTCTGATGAGGAAATGCTGGTAGGCAAAAGCTACTATCTAAAGCTGGGAACAAAACAGGTACCGGCAGTTATCATGAATATAAAGTATAAGACAGATGTCAACAGCGGCAAGCATTTATCGACAGAAACCTTATATAAAAACGAAATCGCCACCTGCGATATTTCCATATCTGAACGGGTCGTTTTTGACAATTTCGAGCATTCCAAGAATATGGGAAGTTTTATTTTAATAGACCGGCTTACCAATGCAACAGCTGCCTGTGGTGTAGTAAAGTATAAGCTCAGACGTGACGAAAACCTGTTTTACCAGCAGACCGACATAACAAGGCAGATGCGAAGCAACCAAAAAGCACAAAAGCCCGTTACGCTTTGGTTTACGGGTCTCTCCGGTGCAGGTAAATCCACTTTGGCAAATGCTGTTGAAAAACATCTATTTGCAGAAGGTAAACACACCATGCTTTTAGATGGCGATAATGTCCGCATGGGGCTCAATAATAACCTAGGCTTCAAAGAAAAAGACCGTGTTGAAAATATCCGGAGAGTAGCAGAGGTTGCCAAGCTGATGAACGATGCCGGACTGATTGTCCTTGCTGCATTTATTTCACCCTATTCCAGAGACCGGGAAATGGCTGAAAAGATTATTGGACAGGATAATTTTATTGAAATTTATGTATCCACCCCGTTAGAGGAATGTGAAAAACGGGACGTAAAAGGGCTTTATAAAAAGGCAAGAAAAGGAGAGATACCCAATTTTACAGGGATTTCAGAGGAATATCAGATGCCGGTAAATCCTGCCTTAGTTTTGGATACAAGTAAAAATACATTGGAACAATGTGTGCAGCAGATTATGGAATGTCTGAAAAAGATTAGCAGGAATGAGCTATGAAGTTTTGTGCGTTTTCCGAACCTTTGGGGAATAACCGTCACTTGTTGCTTCCTGCTGTCCGCACCCGCTCAAAACCATTAAGGTCATCAGTAATAAACAAATGTTCTGCCGAATCTTATTTTTTACGTTTTTGTTATTCATCAAATTCTATTTACTTTGTACAGTCAAATACCCCGCAGCAAGCTGCGGGGCATGATCTGGCTTCTTTTTAGCAAGTTCTCCTCAAGGTGCGGGTATTTGTTCTACTTTCCGCTTCGGTTCTTGCTTAACGAACATCCTCCGAATGTTCAGCAACCCTTGTGGCAGTCGCCAAATATCCATGCAAGCATGGCTGCTTGGCGTATAGCTCGCAGGAAAAGATCAGCAAATGTGATACTTGCTTTAAATTCCTAAAAAACTTTTAAGAACATCCGGTATGAATGCATAATCTATCCCCGCTGCAGCAGGACTGTTCCTGTCCGATTTTAAATGTTTGTTGGTGACATTAGGATTTTGAACATCCATTTTCATTCCATCAGGATGCCAATGATAAACAAATGTGTCAATGATGTTTCTATCGGTTGTCGAGAAAACAGTAATTATTTTTTCACAGGTTTTAAGTTTACCCGGTAATTCAATTTTATCGGATGCCTCTAAGTAAATAAGTCTATCCTCGTATAACTTTAGTAAAGCAGCTATCCAATCCCTAAAATGGTTTCCTTTGTTAAACATTCTAAGAATTTTCGGTCCATCCTCTACCGAATCTTCATTACAGCGAGAGTTCGCTGTAATCTCATCTATGGAGTTGTTTCCCAATGATAACGCTGCACATCTTTCAAAAAAATGTTGCCTCTTATCCTCATTAATTCTTATGGCATATTGGGGTATATTAGGATAGATATCAGGCTTAAATAATTCTTTTAAAGAGTTGCAGGCATCAAATCCAAGATTAATAGTATGTTGCACCATATTCAATTCCAACCATTTCGAAAAAACAGCCTGATTACGGATAAATAACTCTGCATCTTGCAATATAAGCAGCTTTTTTAATACTTCGGGATTCAGAGCATCTAAATCATTTTTGGAAACCCTGAAAAATTTGTCTTCAACCTCCGGAACAAACCATTCTTCTTTAAAAAAAGAGGTATATTCCTCATAAGAATCATCTTTTTCCTGCAATGAAATTATTATACTCTTCCTATACTGAAACAACTCTATACCATAACATTCAATAGTCTCAAAGCCAATAGAACACTCTTCAATAAGCCCCAATGTTTTATAAATTCCAGGATTCTCCATAAGCCCGGGTGTATGTTCAATAACATACCTGATACTATCATATAGAGCCTCATCAAAAAAATCCATCCGTGCTTCAAATCCATCAATTTTATCATGGATTTTTTGATTATATAATTGCAGTATATCATCATATGGTTTTTTCTCCTCTTCATCACCACTCTCACTGCACTTTTGAATCACAACATTTTGTTTTATCGAAAAACGTGGAAAATCGCAGCCACCATCTCTGCTTAAATTACTGCTCTTTTGCTGTATACGAGGAGAACCCATGGACACACTATTTATTTTCGATTTTACAGGCAGATATGGCCTATCCTTTTGTTTATTAAAAAAATCAGACTGTTTTTGCTTGTTAGCATACATATATAAAACCTCCCGCTATTCTAATATCCATTGACTACCTTTTGCAACCGGAAACCTGGTTTAATCGTCATGTAATCGCCTTCCTAATATAAAATAAGGACGTAAGCCATATATAATAGACTTGCGCCCTTTAATGCCCGTTGTTTAGTTATTCCTTAATCTCGTCAATGTCCGTGAGATTCACGCCACAAACTTGCAAAATTGCTTTTAGTGATAAATACTTTTTTTTCAATTCTGTGTATGTTTCAGTTGCATTCTCTTTTTTGGCAAGTGCCATGTATCGCTGTATCTCTTTAAAGTCATCAATGGCAATTTTGGCAACTTCAACTCCAGATGGCATATAATCACCTCCCACAATCAAAAACTTATTTTAAGTTTGTTTCAGTATACCATAATACGTACGCAAAGTCTATTATAATTTGAGAAAACCACACGATATTTTTTATCCTATTTCAAACCAACAAACGAAAAATACAACAGATTTTTGCGACCTCTAAAACAATCTGTGTAAATTCCGGATCTGCCACAAAATTTGACAAATCTTCTTTTCCTGAAATAGAAAACAGCGAACATCGTTTCCAATATGGAAACGATGTTCGCTGCTTAGTCATATTATCATACTTCAGAAATTCATCCTGAAAAAAACATCCCCAATTATTTTACATGAATCTTAAGGATTGCCTTTTTGCCATTATAGGTCTTAACTGTAATAATGGCATTCCCTTTCCTCATAGCTGTCACCTTTCCGGTCTGGGAGACAGCGACCACAGATTTCTTGTTGGAAGTATACTTAATCTTATAACTTGCCGTGCCCTTAGGCAGTTTTGCTTTAATCTGAAATTTCTTTCCTACTTTCAGTGTCTTCTTTTTCGCATTCAAACTAATCTTCATCGGCTTCTTTTTCACCGTCACCTTCACCACAACATTCTTATTATTGGATGAACTTATGGTAATCTTACAACTTCCAGTCTTCCGGGCGGTCAACATACCTTTATTATTCACCTTCACTTTATTGTTGGAAGATTTATACGTAAGCGCTTTGTTAAAAGCATCCCCTGGATAAACAGCCGCCTCCAGCTGAACCTTCTCTCCAACACCTACCGTCATCTTATTCGCTGAAACCAATACTTTCTGAACCTCGATCTTTTTCTCTGTTTCCTCTACCGTCACTTGCACCTGTGCCGTCTTTCCATTGACAGACGTCACCGTCACTGTTACTGTTCCCGCTTTCTTCGCTTCCACTTCTCCGGCAGCAGATACAGATGCTACTGAATCATCACTGCTCTTGTATGTAAGCGTTTTATCTGCCGCATTCGACGGAAGCACTGTTGCTTCAATCCGGTATCTCTCTCCAATTTTCAGCGTTTTGCCCGTATCGGATAACTTCACTTCCGTGACCTCTACAGGGCTTTCTAAATCTCCCGGTGTTTCCGGTTCTTCCGCTTCCTCTACCGTCACTTGCATCTGTGCCATCTTTCCATTGACAGACGTCACCGTCACTGTTACTGTTCCCGCTTTCTTCGCTTCCACTTCTCCGGCAGCGGATACAGATGCTACTGAATCATCACTGCTCTTGTATGTAAGCGTTTTATCTGCCGCATTCGACGGAAGCACTGTTGCTTTAATACGGTATTTCTCTCCAATTTTCAGCGTTTTGCCCGTATCTGACAATTCTACTTCTGTGACCTTGATTTCAGCCTCCGCTTCAATTTCCCTTTCATCGGAAGTTATCTTCCCCGCATATGACCAAACCAATTTCGATGTACTGTCCAGTGCCGCCAAATTCAAATGCAGAGCCGGACGGACCGTGTGGCTTAAATCAGAGACATATGAATCTTCATTAATTCTCCAAAGACGACCTTCGCCATCTATATGCCACGCTTTATCACCGAATGACGAAACCTCGCTAATGGTTCGCAGCCACCAATCTCCTTTAGACTCGTTTGCATCAATATAAGCTGTATTTTTAGCTTCTCTCGCTTTCGACTTATTCCATGTCAATACAAAACCATAGGACGCATTCATCACTTCCGGAACCGAAAGCAGATAAACCTTATCCATGGTATCTCTACCATTATCAGGAAAAGCCGATAAATTATCTGTATTAACCACCAGTGTATCCGCAATTGCCGCCTGCTCAAACTCGTCAAATGCAGTATCCAAAAAGTTATCGTCCGTATAGTCCTGACCACATATATTAGCTTCGGCATTGTAACCATTCAGCCAGCTGCGTATCGTGCTCGTCTCCCATTTAACACCTTTTTTATCGCTAAGGCTCTTATACACCTGCCTGCTCAAATTCCGGTCTGACAAAAGGAATACATCATCACCATCTACCGACAGTACCCTCCACTTAATCGGTTCCTTGTCATCGCTATTATCTGCACTTCCATCACCATTGGTATCATTCTGCCAATAGCTTCCAAAGTATATACAGTCCCATGTCGTAACACCATTATCCACTACCGGATTGCTTAATCCAAATCCATTCCC
>JAIDHZ010000307.1:17868-30753 GCA_029052995.1 Lachnospiraceae bacterium
CTAAATCTCCCGGTGTTTCCGGTTCTTCCGCTTCTTCTACCGTCACTTGCATCTGTGCCGTCTTTCCATTGACAGACATTACCGTTACTATTGCTGTTCCAGCTTTCTTCGCTTCCACTTCTCCGGCAGCGGATACAGATAACACAGAATCATCACTGCTCTTATATGTAAGCGTTTTATCTGTCGCATCCGATGGAAGCACTGTTGCTTCAATCTGGTATTTCTCACCGATTTTCAGCGTTTTGCCCGTATCTGACAATTCTACTTCCGTGACCTTGATTTCAGCCTCTGCCTCAATTTCCCTTCCATCGGAAGTTATCTTCCCCGCATATGACCAAACCAATTTCGATGTACTGTCCAGTGCCGCCAGATTCAAATGCAGAGCCGGACGGACAGTGTGGCTTAAATCAGAGACATATGACTCTTCATTAACTCTCCAAAGACGACCTTCGCCATCTATATGGCATGCTTTATCACCGAACGACGAAACCTCGCCCAAGGTTCGCAGCCACCAATCTCCTTTAGACTCGCCTGCATCAATATAAGCAGTGTTCTTAGCTTCTCTCGTATTCGTCTTATTCCATGTCGATACAAAACCGTAGGACGCTTTCATGATTTCAGGAACCGAAAGCAGATAAACCTTATCCGTGGTATCATTACCATTATCGGGAAAAGCTGATGAGTTGTCCGTATTGACCACCAACGTATCCTTAATTGCTGCCTGTTCAAACTCATCAAATGCAGTATCCAAAAAGTTATCGTCCGTATAGTCCTGACCACATATATTGTCTTCAGCACCATAACCATTCAGCCAGCTGCGTATTGTGCTTGTCTCCCATTTAACACCTTTTTTATCGCTAAGGCTTTTATACACCTGCCTGCTCAAATTCCGGTCTGATAAAAGGAATACATCGTCACCATCTACCGACAGCACCCTCCATTTAATCGGCTCCTTGTCATCACTATTATCTGCTCTTCCATCACCATTGGTATCATTCTGCCAGTAGCTTCCAAAGTATATACAGTCCCATGTCGTAACACCGTTATCCACTACCGGATTACTTAATCCAAATCCATCCCCCGATACATCCTGCTGTGCAGATACATCCCGTGATGGCAGGATACAGAAAATAAGGGCACAGACCAACAGAATTGCCAATAATCGTTTCTGTACACAGATATACTTTTTTTTCATCATATAATCTCCTCCTATTCATAATTATAGTCTCTCGGATTCCCTATTTCCAAAAACAGCAGTTGTCCGAAAATAAGAATACTCTTTTATGCGACGCTGGAGCCAAACGGTGTTTTGCCTCCAACCGATGCCTACAGATTGCCCCATTGTTTTGCAATTACCGCAATCCTGCTAACATCATTCTATCATATGGTCTCAAATGAATACAAGCGTTTTTCTCCTTAAGTTTCCGCTTTCCCAATTTTTTACCTGCTTGAGTTTACATTAACATAAACAACTAAAAGGCGCAATCTGTTTTTCTTTTAATCTGATTCAACACAAAATTTTTTTTGAGCTTCCGCAAAGTTCACCTGATATTCATATTTTATTTTGCGGTTGCTAATGTCCACTTCGGATATAATGGTGGAACTTAAGTTGTGCAGAATGGCACGTGCCCATATTTCCTGCACGATGTATTCGTATTTTTTAGAGGGTGCATCAGAGTTTTTTGTTTTTTTAAATGTTTTTTGAGTTAAGGGTAAAAAAAAAGCAGATCTCTGATTTTTCACAGAAATCTGCCTAAGTAAATGACATTGCATTTGAATAGATAAAAGAATACTTCTCCCAAAGTCCAGTTCCTGCGGGGCTTATTAAAGTGTCTCTATTCGCACGACTGCCACTCAACAACTTTCAAAAAATCCGCAGATTGGCACTTTGGGAAGTTATATTCATTTTTTAATTACAATTTGCGGAAGCTCAAGATTCATCCTTCATTTTACGATAACCTTTACTTTTTTGTATACACCGTTCTGAGCATACACATAAATTGTACAGGTTCCTTTTTTCTTTGCTTTGATGACTCCTTTCTTTGACACAGTTGCCACCTTTGTATTGCTTGATTCATAAGCAAGCTTTCTGTAGGTTTTAATCTTTCTGTTTTTCTTTACCACACTTGCTTTTAGGTTAAAGGTCTTTCCTTTTTTCAGCTTTACTGTGCTCTTTCTTACCTTTATGGTTTTGGCATTACCAAACTTTCCACCATCTGTCGTAGAATATACCACCTTGGAGCTTGCAATTACTGCCTTCTCTCCATCCATCAGTTTATATGCCTTTACAACATATTGATAGTATGTTCCTTTTTTCAGCTTTGTATGTTTATACTTTGTCACAGAGGCCTTTACTTCTGCCAGTTTTGCATTCTTTTTACCATAAATGATATATCCGTCCGCACCTTTTACATTCGACCAGGTCAACGTATTAGATGTTTTCGTTGTCTTAGTCACTCTTGCACACAATGCCCTGAAACTTGTGTCTGCCTTAATCGTATTAGCGGCAGTCGTACTTAGTTTCGCAATCGCCTTATTAATTGTGATACTTTGTGTTTTATCTCCGACACGGATTGTAATAGTTCCGGTAATACTTCCCTCGGCAGTCGTAGTTGCATCTTTCTTTGTCAGTGTTCCTACCGTTACAACCGCACCTTCAACTCCTGCTGCCTTCAAAGCCTGTTCTACTGCTTCTTTTATATCCCCCTGCAGCGTTCCCGTCTGGGTACTATTGCTTACATTAAGACCTGCAAGAATTCCCGGCAGTGCTGCTTCTGCTTTTACCTTTGCATCTGCCACTTTCTCTGCATCCGTCATCGGCAGTTTTGCAATTGATTGGCTGATAGGTACGCTGACCGTCTCGGTTCCACTCTGAATTGTAATCGTTCCGGTTATGCTTCCCCCGGCAGTCGTAGTTGCATCTTTCTTTGTCAGTGTTCCTACCGTTACAACCGCACCTTCAACTCCTGCTGCCTTCAAAGCCTGTTCTACTGCTTCTTTTATATCCCCCTGCAGCGTTCCCGTCTGGGTACTATTGCTTACATTAAGACCTGCAAGAATTCCCGGCAGTGCTGCTTCTGCTTTTACCTTTGCATCTGCCACTTTCTCTGCATCCGTCATCGGCAGTTTTGCAATTGATTGGCTGATAGGTACGCTGACCGTCTCGGTTCCACTCTGAATTGTAATCGTTCCGGTTATGCTTCCCCCGGCAGTCGTAGTCGCATCTTTCTTTGTCAGTGTTCCTACTGTTACAGTAACATCTTCCATTCCTGCTTCTGCCAAAGTCTGTTCAATCGCTTTCCTTATATCAGTCTGTAACGTTCCCGTCTGAGTACTATTGTTCACATTAAATCCTGCAAGGATTTCCGGTAGCACTTCCTCTATCTTTTTCTTTGCATCTCCCACCTTCTCTGCATCTGTCACCGGCAGTTTCGCAATTGGCTGATTGATTGATACACTGACTGTCTCGGTTCCACTCTGAATTGTAACCGCTCCTTTTATACTTCCTGCTGCCTCTGTAGTTGCCAATCTTTTCTCCAGTGTTCCTACTGTTATCGTAACACCTTCCATTTCTGCTTCTGCCACCATCTCAGCTATACATTTATCAATACTCCTGCGTAACTCATCGGGATCCGTACTATTATCTGCCTGTAAGTCTGCAAGAATTCCCGGCAGTACTTCTACTAACCATTCCTTTGCAGCCTCTACTTTTTCTGCATCATTCTCCGGCAGCTTTGCAATGGTCAGGTTAACCGCCACGCTGTCCGTTTCGGTTCCACTCTCAATCGTAATCGTCCCCGTTATGCTTCCTGCCTCACTCTGAGTTGCTTCTTTTTTTACTAACTCTCCTACTGTTACGGTTACTCCTTCAATTCCTGCCCCTTCCAGACCTGCGTCTATCTCACTTTTTATGTCATCCTTCAATTTATCCAGCCGGGTATTATTCTTCACACTGCGATTTTTACCAATCACACTCTCTACCACACCTTTTGCAACCGCTACCTTCTCTTTATCTGTCACAGGCAGCTTTGCAATCGGGCATTCAAACGGCACACTGTCGCTTGCACTGCCACTCTGAATCGTAATGATTCCTGTTACTTTTCCCTCTTCCTCTGCCGTGGCTTCTGTCTTTGTCAGTGAGCCTACTGTTACAGATATTCCGTCAATTTCTGCTGTCTTCAAAGCCTGCTTAACGGCTTTGCTTATATCTTCACCCAGTGCATCCGGTAAAGTACTATTATTTACATGGAAACTGCCAAGAATATCCGGCAATATACCCTCTATCTTTTCCTTTGCTTCTGCCACCTTCTCTGTATCCGGTCTGCTATCCTGCTTTGCATTAACTGTTACATCAACTATCTCAGATGCAAATTGCTCCGCTGTCGCCTGATAGCGAACTTCATAATTCCCTGCTGCAAGTCCGGTAAGTGTGTCATTTGTCAGTTTATCACTTGTAACTTTTATCCATGTACTATCTTCTGATCTACGGTATTCCATTTTGTCTGTCATACCGGCTATCGCACCATCCTCCGCATTATGGGATGCATCTGTAGCAGTAACGGAAGGTCCAGATGGTTTGTTAGGAATCGCAAGGAACACTGTTTCACTATCTGCCGTGCTCTCCCCATTCCCTTTTCTTACAATGCTGATCTGCTTGCCAAACCATTCCAGATCAATAGATTTGGTTGTATCTCCCAAAATCTTAACCGTTTTTCCTTCAATGGTGTACTCTTCCTGGCTTATAAAACCATTAAGACGCTCCGTCTCATAATCAATCGTAATCTCAGGGTTCTTCTGTTGTTCAATGATGTTTACTGCAGCATTCTTCGTTGTTTCATTTCCTGCATTATCAACAGCCGTAATCATTAATGTATGGGATCCTGCATCTGCTATCTCTACATCAAAATCACAAGAGGATATCATGCTATTTTCAAATCCTTTATCTGCCACCTCTGTTTCTGCCCCATCATCCAGCTTCCAGATTACCTTGGCAATACCTCCTGTAAGTCTTTGTTCTCCTGCTGTCTGCACGGCATCATCTACATTTATCTTTACAGTAACAGGCCCTGAAAGCCAGCCGGACAGTTCTGTGTCATCTGCCAAACGGGCACTGATTTCCGGTGCATGATTCTCCACGATGAAATCTCCAATCTTTTGCATTCCCGAATCATTTCCATCCTTATCCGTACATCTCATAGACACCGTACCTTTAAATTCTTCCGTTACAGGAATCTTTGCTACCGTTTTTCCATCTTCTTCTGTAATGCCCACCTCCTTTGTTTCTTCGGTGCCATCCTCTGGTGTTAATGTATACTCTGCTTTCTGTATTCCACTGCCTTGTTCTATAACCGGAACCGTAATCACCGCATCCTTTTGAATCATCCAGTCTCCCAGTTTCTTACAACCGGAAACCGTTCCGAATTTCGGCGGTGTCTTATCCTGCCACTTTGCATAAACACTGGTGGATTTTGTTATTCCGTTATTAAAATTAAACTGGGTCTGACCTTCTTGATCTGCCATCCAACCAATGAAACTGTATCCGCTCTTAACCGCATTTCCCGGATACTTTGCCTTTTTACCGGATATCACAAACTGCTGCCTGTATGCGGTGTTGTCTCCATAAGGTGTGTCCCCATCATAAAATGTAATCGTATAATAGTCTACTGATGCACGGGCACCACTTCCATTTACCTCCACATCCACTCCGGTATCTACATAATTCGCTTCATTTGTTATACCTGTCGCATCATAAATACGATATTTACCTGCAGATACTTTTTCTGAAATATTCGTATAAGAACTGCTACTCGTCGCCTTATTCTTCAAATAGAATTCTCTTCCATGGTCGTTCCATGGCTTGCCTTCTTTTGTCACATTGACTGTCACCTGATAAGTCGGCGAAACCTCTTCATAGCGATCAGACGTGTAAGAGTTATTCCCGACAGCCACTGTGCCGGCATAAGACCACTGAGCAGTGGCAGCAAGGTTTAGATGCAAAGCAGGACATACATCTGACTTCGGATCGTAGAAATCACCATTTCTGTAACTATATAAGTACGATTCAGTACCGTCATTATTTACTATATCTATGTAGGTCGAATTGGCACCGCCATCTGTTCGTGACCACCAATGGGTTGCTGAGCCATTTCTCCTCTTCCTAATCCGAGAATACGAATTATAAAAATAATCAGTATTTTCAAATAGTTCCTCACTCGACAGCAAAAACACTCTATCCTCTGTATAAGCATCCTTTAAATATACTGTATTAATCGCTCTTATTTCCTCTTCTGTAAATGCCGTATTAATAAAATTATTATCACTATAATCTTTATTCTTCTGATTTTCTTTTCCTGTATATCCATTTAGCCAACTTCGTATTGTGCTCATTCTCCATCCATCGGAACCCCCACCCTCAACAAAAGATTTCTGCTCCTCCAGACATTTATCAGCGATTAAAAGAGCATCATCTCCATCCACCGATAACACTCTCCATTTAATTGGTTCCTTTGCTGCACCTTCTTCATCCGAATTTGGATAACTTCCAAACCATACACAATCATATGTAACTTCGGCAGTTCTATACCCGTACTTCCCATTAGATCCATTATATACCAAAGAACTACCTGTTATTTTCGGTTCAGAAAGCACACTTATGGATTTCTCATCTTCCGTTCCATCCGTAGATACCGTGCCTGCATAAGACCAGATATCAGGGTCTAAAACTGACAGATCCAGATGCAGTGCCGGACAGACACCATATTTTTGGTTAATTTGATTCGTGAGAATAGTAGTCTTTTTAGAGTCATTGACCCATTGACCAAGATATACATATGAAACACCTACCAGACCATTCTCCACAGCCGCATCCGACCTCAGCCACCAGCCATATTTATAATTGATGTTATTGCCATCATTATCACACGTTCTTGCTGCATAAGATGTAGCCACCAGTTCTCTAGCTTTATCCTGTCCATTTGTTTCCCAAAAACCATATTCCTTGTTGGCTACATCCTCCTTTGATAATAAAAATACCTTATCTTGAACATCATTTGGCAAATCTGTTGTCCTAATCGCATCTTTTTCTGCATCTGTAAATGCTTTGTCAATAAAATTGTCACTATTATAGCTTACCTTATCCACATTTTTATCTGCCCCGTATCCATTCAGCCAGCTTCGCATTGTACAATCTGCCCATGACGGAAGGCGGTATACTGCTATTTGAACCGGATTCCCATAACTATCAGTGGCACCATCCGGATCATAGTGATCTACCAAAACCGTATTGTAAGGCTGTGCATCCAACTGCTTATCTGCTACTAAAAACGCATCATCCCCATCCACCGACAGGACTCTCCACTTAATGGGTAGTTTTTGCGTTCCACCTGCATCCAACTGAGGATATCTGCCAAACCATATACAGTCATAGGTGACCGTACCATCCTCCTTCTTTTTCGGAGAAGACAATTCGACCCTAGTGCCTGACTGGAACACTGGCGGCACCTCATCTTCTGTTCCATCGGTAGATACTGTACCCGCATAAGACCAAAGAGTGGAATCCGAAATATCCAGATGCAAAGCCGGACATACCCCTAAAGAAGAATTAACATAACAATTACTACCTGTGCCATCTTGTTCTACTGCAAATCCATACACACCATTTTCATATCCAAGCAGACGCCAACGCTTGCTATTAGTGACATCTTCCCCATACTTTCCTTTTATGTAATCCGTTCTCTCCCGTGCTCTAGCCGGATCTGCCACGTCAAAAATTGTATAAAAGCCATAGGCCGGATTCACGACTTCATCCTTTGATAATAAAAACACTTTATCTTCAGTAACTGACAGAGAACCATCTGATTCCTTTTCTTTCACCTGTGTAATCTTAATGGCTTTTTTCTCCGCATCTGTAAATGCTGTATCAATAAAACTCTCTCCACTATAGTCTGTCTCCCCCCGATTAACAGTGCTGTCATACCCATTCAGCCAGCTTCGCATTGTACAGGTCTCCCACGGGTATATATCTGTCTCGTTACCGCCGGCAAATATATCATACGGCTTCATATCTAAGATTTTATCCGCTACCAAGAAGGCATCCTTTCCATTTACTGACAACACCCTCCACTTAATCGGAGTTTTCTTTGCTCCTTTTGCATCCGACTGACGGTAACTTCCAAACCATACGCAGTCATAAGTGACAACACCAGTCGTCCCATCTGTCTTCGGATCAGACAATGTAACATTACCACTAGCATCTGCTTTTCTGTCAGACAAACCCGTATTGCGGGCAGCTTCCACAAAAGCAGGACCACCGGAATAAAAACCACACAATAATAAAACCAATATCATAAACACTGCAACATTCCGGTTAATACATGTCTCCTTTACTTTACTCTTCAGCATAGATCATTCCTCCTCATAAATCTTAAACACAGAGCCTGTTGACTCTAATGGACTCTGTATGTTTACACATAAATTATAACTAATTTTTCAGGATTAGACAAGATATAATATACTTGCTTGAGTTTCCGCAGTTTTTCAAAACTGTTTATAATGATACTGGTAAAATCAATGGTTTGCGGATAAAACTGCGGAAACTCAAGTACTCTTTTTCTTGACGCCACATATTTTTACATGATATACTTGGCTTAGGTAATTTTTAGGAATTTTCTCCAATGGGGGCTAAATAACCAGAACTTATTGTCCGATACATATATTACAGGGCAATTTATATTACATAATTGGTAAGGAGGGTGGATTCATGCCGAATCAATCAACAACCGAAGAACGAATCTCTCAAAAATTGTCCCCCGGAACCAAAGAAGCATCTAAAACAAACATCGTTATGATTGTAGTTATTACAGCAATTGCAATCGTGCTCATCGTGGCATTAGCTCTAGTTCTCACAAGACAGTCTGCTGAAGCAGAACGCAGGAATGTGGTGGTAACACCGGATAATGTGGAAGAAATTCTTGCCGACATGCAGGAGCAGAAAGTGCAGACAGGCAGATATGAAGTTACCATGAATACAACATGGAACTTTGACAAGGGTGATTCTTCATCCAGCAATGCCTATGTAGAGAACTCTACCGCTAACACGAATGATGTTTATTTTGATATTGTTCGTTCCGACACAGGGGAAACAATTTTTACCTCTCCTACAATACCTGTAGGCAGTCATTTGGAAAGCATAACCTTGGATACCCCTCTAGATAAGGGTACATATGATTGTGTCCTGACCTATCATTTACTGGATGAAGAGGGTACCGCAGTCAGTAAGCTGAATATCAGTTTATCCATCGTTATTAATAACTAAATGACTTCAAATGTAGGTATATTACATACAAATCACAAAATTTTATATTCAAGGAGGAAAACTTATGAAAAAAAGAAGTTTATCAAAAGTGATGGCACTTGCCATGACAGGAATTATGTTATGTGCACCACTCAGTGTTAATGCTACTGAGGTTACTGACCCAGATGCTGCAACAGGCAGTACAACTGGTGATGGTAAGGTAGAGGATATTGTTGATAAGTCTATCTTCAAAGTTGAGCTACCTACTGAGGCAGAAGAGCCGGCTAAGTCAATTTTTAAGTTTACTTTGGATCCACAGGGATTAATTATGGACACCGCTGCTGAAGCTTATGAAAATGCAGAGTTTGATGGTACCGGTTTCTATTTTACAAATAAAACCGTGGATGAAGAAGGCAATGAGGTTGTCTCTTATAGCTGCGTTAGTGATTCTCTCACTGCAACTAATAAGGGTACTGTTCCTGTCAGTGTTCAGTTAAACGCAGCAGCAACATTAGAAAACATTGCGTTATCTGATGACGAAGGATTCACGGCAGATCCTACAGCTGCTAGTGTATATCTTGCTTTAATGAGCGGCAGACTTTATGAACCTTTAAGTTCAGAGACTGCTGCAGCAACCATTAATACTTATTTGGATCCTGCAGTAGATGGTGCTTATGCAGTAAAGTATGCTGCAGGTACTGGATACACTTACGAATTGACTGATGAAGCTATAGCTAACCCTGCTGATTATTTCCCTTCTTTAAATTTTAACTTATATGGTTTATGTAATACTGGTGCTGACTTTGACAGCTGGGCTGCTGCAAAGGATGATTCTCCTCAGGTTTCTGTTACTTGGACATTAACAGAGTATGTAGAAACTCCAGAAGAATAACTATCAATGGAACTTAATAAACAGATGCGGTGAAAATCGCATCTGTTTTTATTTTAATCTTATCAAAATAAAAAATAATAGTTTACATTACTCTTACTTCAATACATCAATTATATAATTCACCAATCTTTTGCATCCGTTTCCATCAACTATTTCCTGCATCTTTACGCTTATCTCTCTCCGTTTACCTACATCTGACAATTTTCCCATATATGAGACTATCAATTTTAAACAATTTTCCATATTCCTACGGATATCTCCAACCCATGGAATCAGATGGCTTTCTGATATCGTTTGTGCAATTTGCAACTGATTATCTGCCAGCGTATACATAATTGAAGGTATTCCACATGCACATAATTCATAAGTCGTTACTCCTCCCGCCGTAATTGCTATGTCACAGCACCTCATGTATTCTGACATATTGGAAACATTCATTAGCAGATGCACATTTTTATACTGCCGCCACCGTTCTTCCAAATCCTTTGCATGTACATTAAATCTTCCTAAAATTATATAATACTCCATTTTACTAAACCACGGCTGTCTTGATAAAACTTCAAGAATATTTCCTATTGCATTATAGGTGTCTGTACCACCGGAAGTAATTAAAACACTAGAAACCTTTTCCTTTATTTCTTTATTCACATTGGAAAATTCCGCTCTTAGCGGAGCATAGGAACACCCCAGAGCAAACTGCGTATCAAGTCCTGTTTCCTGATATCTTTCCGCATAACATAAATTCTCTGCATATATATTATAATTCACCAACAAATCCACCGGACAAATAAAAGTATCTAAATCATCAATATACACCGTTCTTGTATATTGCCCCGCTGTTCTTAAATATGACTCTGTAACATAATAAGAGTCAATCAAGAGCGTTGTAATCCCTATAGTTTCTATTACGCTTACCAAACTTTCTATTTCCTTATCCAAATCATCCCATATGGAATGCAGACAAATCACCTGAAAATCCTTTGATACAATCATTTTTTCGGAACGACTATCCGCAACAATAAATGTTACCGGCTCACCCCGTCTGCGGAACTCTTCTGCTATAGAAAGGCATCTCATTACATGTCCCGTTCCAATAATTTCATTTGCATCAACCCGAATACAAAACATGCTTTCTCTCTCCTACTCTTCCACAAACTCAAGCACTTTATCAATAACATATTGCTGTTGCTCCACCGTCAAAGCCGGATGAATTGGCAGACTAATTGCTCTTTCATAAAAGCTTTCTGCATTCGGAAGACAACAGGCAGAATAACCGTGATTTTGGTAATATGGATGTTGATATACCGGAATATAATGAACATTGACTCCAATTCCCACAGTTCTTAACTGGTCAAATACTTCTTTGCGGCTCTTGTTCATTACCTGAATCATATAAAGATGCCAACCACTATTACCATCCGCTATCTGTTTCGGAATCTTAATATCAGCTACATCCTTAAAGGCTTTATCATATCGATTTGCAATTTCCCGTCTTTTCACCAAAAAGCCATCTAATTTATTCATCTGGCTGATACCCAATGCACAGGAGATATCCGTAATACGGTAATTATACCCTAGCTCCAACTGCTGATAATACCAATTCCCCTGATTTTCTGTCATCATTCCCCCATCCCTAGTTATTCCATGACTCCGAAACAAAACAAGCTTCTTATACAATTCCTCATCATTCGTTACAACCATACCTCCCTCGCCGGTTGTGATTGGCTTTACTGGATGGAAGCTAAAACATGTCATATCCGAAATACTGCCTATCCTTTTTTCTTTATAAGATGCACCCAATGCATGTGCAGCATCTTCTATCACAAGCAGGTTATGCTTCCTTGCGATTTCTATTATGGTATCCATATCACAAGGCTGTCCCGTATAATGAACAGGAATAATCGCTTTCGTTTTATCGGTAATTTTACGTTCTATCTCCTCTGGAGAAATATTATATGTATCTGCATCAATATCAGCAAATACCGGTGTCCCTCCACAATACAGTACACAGTTAGAGGATGCAGCAAATGTAATAGGTGTTGTAATCACCTCATCCCCCTGACCAATCCCTGCTGCCAGACATGCAATATGAAGTGCCGCTGTACCATTACTCACTGCCACAGCATATTTTGCACCTACGTAGCCTGCTACCTTTTCCTCGAATTCTGACACCTTAGGGCCTGTAGTCAAATAATCTGAACGCAGTACATCTACAACTGCCTGAATATCATCTTCATCTATTGATTGTCTTCCGTATGGGATATACATAAGTTCTCCCGCCTTTCCAATTTTCTTTTATAATCTGCAATGTTCTCATTCCAATCTATAACATTTCCTTTTGTAAATTTTTTAAAATCTTTTATGGTATGGTAGGAACCTTCTCCCTCCTGTTTTTTTAACTGATATGTCCTATCTTTAATACTCTCCCAATTTTGAATAAATAATTCCACTATCCTGTCATTCAGTTTCTCATATGATGAAGAAAAGCTTTCCCTTTCTTCATCAAAAAACATTTCCTCCTGAATAATAATATCTCCAGTATCTAATCCTTTGTCCATCTGATGAATCGTCACACCTTTGGGAGTGTTTTCCACAAAACTCCAATAATTAGGACTAGATCCTCGGTTCCATGGTAAAAATGATATATGTAGATTAAAGATTTCTCCATTTACATAATTTATTACCTCTGACCCTACTACAT
>JAIDHZ010000308.1 GCA_029052995.1 Lachnospiraceae bacterium
GTATTATAACAGACCTTTCCTGTAAATTCAAATACGTCTACTTTTTTCAGTTTAAAAAGATATATAAAGTACTGATTTACAGCGTCTGTATTAGGCGTGAAAAATATATTCCCAAACTATAAAAGGAAGCAGCAAAATCTCAGGCACTAAAAACAAAGCAGCCAGACCAACCAAAACATTTCTTCTTACATCTGCCTTTAATTCTCCCCCATCCACAAATTCATGTTCAACCGTCTGCTTTATACTATAATCCCAAACAACACAACAGTATCCCATATACTGATATACCTCTACTTCCTTAGGAATCCTCTTCGCATATCTTTTATTAATCAGGCCACTTGAATATGTATGATTTTCAATTCCATCTGAATATTCCACTGCCTCTATCTCATAATGATTTGTCATGATGCCTCCGTGCGCACCCCAGTCATAATAATAACAAACCTTTTTTACCCTTTTTACCTTTGCCTTAACAGGACGGCCATACTTCATTGTCTCATCAAACTTTCTTCTGTATACCATTGTCTCTGCTGCATTTACAATAAGAAAAACAATGTAAACAATGTAAATAAACAAGCATGGTGTAAATAATTGTCCTTCATCGATCTTCAAATCATATAAGCCAAATATCGGTGGTATCCCAATAAATACACATACAATAAAGTAGCGCAAACTCATTTTGTAATATACTTTCTTCATGCTCCAAACCCATTTCTATTATTTATCAGATAACAGCTATTTCATTTATTGATTCAGTTGAGCATCCTGCATTCTCTGTCATCTCTTTTCCGTTAAAATTACTTTGCACCCTTTGCATGATTAACCAGGCTTGCCTGATAACCTGCACCAAAACCATTATCTATATTTACCACGCTTACACCGCTGGCGCAGGAATTTAACATGGACAACAATGCTGATAATCCTCCAAAATTGGCTCCATAACCAACACTGGTTGGCACTGCAATAACCGGACAGTCAGCCATGCCGCCGATAACACTGGCAAGGGCTCCCTCCATTCCCGCAATGGCTATAATTACATTTGCCTGCATAATTTCCTCCGAATGGTCTAGCAGACGATGCAGCCCTGCAACACCTACATCATATAACCTTATCACTTCGTTTCCAAAAGCCTCCGCAGTCAGTGCCGCTTCTTCTGCAACCGGTAAATCACTGGTCCCTCCACTTGCCACTACAACGAAGCCTAATCCATCTTTGGCAGGCATTTCCCCAATTATTCCAACACCGGACATCTCATCATAGAACAAATCCTGCTCTGTTTTCAGATAATCTGCCGATTCTTTTCCCATTCTGGTAATGAGTATGGTTTTTTGCCCCTGTTTTTGCATAACTCTGACAATTTGCAAAATCTGTTCTTTTGTTTTTCCTGCACCATAAATCACCTCTGCCATTCCCTGACGGAGTGCCCGATGTGAATCAATCTTGGCAAAACCAATATCCTCATAAGGTGCCTTACGGATCTGCAAAAGTGCATCTTCTGTGCTTACTGTACCCTGTCTTACCTGTTCTAATAATTGTTTTAATGCCTTTTGATCCAATTGCTCCCCTCCGTATTTGAAAATCTTATAATATGTTACTGCTTTCCTTTTTCTTTACTCTTCCTCTATTCTTTTCATTTAGAAATCAATACATCAAAACACTCTAATTAAGTTCTCTCAAAAGACTACTTGTCCTTCCTCACAATAATCACCTGCTTTGCCTTCATATATGTATCCGAAAAATCTACCTGTTCAAGGCGTTCCCCTGTAATCGTCATGGCAGCTACTGCTACATCTGCTGTTTCCCTCTCTACAGAAGAAATCAGTGCGTCAAATGCCGTATGTTCCACCTGCAGCTTCATATCCAGCACATCACACACTGCTTTCATGATATCAATATCTATTCCGACAATCTCACCATCCTCCATTTTGCTCTCGTAGGGTGGAAATTCTGCATTAGTCACCATAATAAGATTACCATTGGCATAGGAATCCTTATTCTGTCCTTCGTAGGCAGACACAGTTTCACCATTCTTTAGCCATGCACTTTCAATCTGTTCAATCGTTCCGTCTGATTTCAGTGTTGCCAAGGCTGCGTTAATCTTATCTAAAAGCTCCTTATTGTTCTTATTTACGGCAATACCGTACTCTTCCTCTGCGTAAGGCTCCTCCAATATTCTGATATCCCCAAATTCCTCCACAAATACATTGGCAGGGGCATCATCAAGCATAACTGCGTCAATTACACCCTCCCGCAACGCTTCCACAGCATCACGGCTTTTATTAAACCTTTGGACAGTGGCATTTTCAATATCACTGGAATATATATCAGCTGTTGTTTTTAACTGAACACCTATATTCTTTCCTTTCAAATCCTCGATGCTGTTTACCGTATTCTCAGGCACCGAACTGCAGCCTGTCAAAAGCATAACTGCACAGAGCGACATTGCTATTATCATTCTCTTCATCATTCTCTCCTCCACTATTATTTTATCAACAGACAATCTGATCCCTTCCGTTATTCTTTCCAATGTATAATTTTTTGTCTGAATTCTTTATCTTATCTTCACAGGAATCATCTTTATCCCCTGCTTCAATGCCAAATGTCATGGTAATCTTAATGGTTTCACCGTTATAAAGAAAATCAAACTCCCGTATACGCTTTTGCAATTGCTCCACTTTTTCCTTCACCGTGGGAAAGTCCGTCTGATAGACCAGCAAAAATTCCTCTCCGCCCCAGCGGCTTGCAAAACCGCAATCTTTTATATTTTCCTGAATTATCTCAGAAACCGCTACCAGCACATAATCTCCTGCACCATGTCCATAATTATCATTGATTTTCTTAAACCAGTCGATATCACACATAACAACACAAAATTTGATACCCTGCTTTTTCAGTACATTTAATTTGTTATTGCAGCTACGCCTGTTATATAATGAAGTCAACGGATCTGTTTCAATAAGCTTCTTTAAGTCATTCTCCATTTTAGAGGCATACATTCCTATTGCTCCAAGCTCATCATTTCGCCCTGCAATACTTTCATCCAGTATTACCGTCAAATCTCCTTCAGAAATCGTTTTTAAAAACTCATTAATCACATTGATATCGGAAACCATTTGATTTGAAAAAGGCCGGCTCAAACATATTGCAATAATAACTGCAATCACGGAAAATGCCAAAAACCACAAAAGGATTCCACAAACCTTTTTATATACTAATTGCCTGCGCTTTCCGGCAAAAACCATACCAACAATTGAATGGTCATTATTTTCCAG
Source organism: Lachnospiraceae bacterium (assembly GCA_029052995.1). Classification (GTDB taxonomy): domain Bacteria; phylum Bacillota; class Clostridia; order Lachnospirales; family Lachnospiraceae; genus CAG-590. Next base: position 3,273 of record JAIDHZ010000308.1, read on the forward strand.
CGGCTTATAGTAACCGATATATGTCACTCCATTTATATCCAGTGCATTGGAATAGTAATCCTTTCCCTCTTTCAAAACAACCTCTACCACCTCCGGGCCTGCCTTGGTACCCACAGCCGAAACACCATATTCATCTTCCACGGTGCTTAGAATACGGGTGTCCTGCCAGAAAATAGTTGTATCTATTTCAGACTTTTCTTTTACACGATACAGCATGGTAGAATCTGTTATGTTTAAATCGCCTTTTAATAGCATGCCATCCTCATAAGAATAGTCACCGCGGACAGTAAGTTCAAGACAGTCTGTCAAAATATTCGTTGTAGATGCCAGCTCATCCTGAATACTACGGGTATATGATTGATAAAGCAATATCATACCAAAAATAATAATCATTGCGCCTAATACACCAATTGGAACTAAAACCACAAAGAGCAGCTTCTTCCGAATGCCATTTCTTTTTTTCTTTTGCGCAAACAACAAATATCCCCCCCTATTCTTATGCTTTTTCAGAATATATGTAAAATTCTATATAAATTTTATACACACATACAAACATTATATGTTTTTTTAACTTATTATTCAACAATAAAATTTTTAGTATCTTACCATACTCATCTACCTGAAAAAGCAATGATTTTTCTTGCATTTACCTTCTAATTGTAGTAGATTATCAAATAGCATATTTACAATCAAGGAATAAATACAATGAATAAGCAAAAAACTTTACACCCGCTCATCGGTGACAAACAATTTTATAAAATGGTACTGGCAGTTGCAATACCCATCATGATTCAAAACGGCATAACAAACTTTATCAGCATGCTCGATAATATAATGATTGGACGAATCGGTACAGAACAGATGTCCGGTGCCGCCATTGTAAACCAGTTAATTTTTGTCTATAACCTCTGTATTTTTGGAGGCGTATCCGGTGCCGGTATCTTTACCGCACAATATTTTGGTCAAAAAGAAAACGAGGGTATTAGAAATACATTCCGTTTTAAATTCTGGATGTCGGGAATTTTAACCATTGCCACCATTATTTTATTTCTGACTGCCGGTGATACATTGATTAACCTGTATCTGAAAGGGGATGGCTCTGCTAGGGATGCAGCAGCAACGCTTGTTTACGGAATGCAATATCTCTATATTATGCTATTTGGACTGCCGCCATTTATGCTCAGCCAGATTTATACAAGTACCCTGCGGGAATGCGGAGAAACTGTACTTCCAATGAAAGCCGGTCTCGTTTCCGTAATCGTTAACCTGGCATTTAATTATATCCTGATTTTTGGCTACTTCGGATTTCCAAAACTTGGCGTACAGGGTGCTGCCATTGCCACTGTAATCTCCCGTTATGTAGAAGCTGCCATTATTATTATAATATCCCACAAGAATCCGTCACGCAATCCGTTTACGGTAGGGC
>JAIDHZ010000309.1 GCA_029052995.1 Lachnospiraceae bacterium
ATATTATTTATTTGTATTTGGCAGTGAGATGGTTCTTGTCTGGTAATATTTATTGCTCCATGAGTCCTTGCCGTAGAATTTTACAGTCTGGTTGTTTTTCATCACCTTTTTCAGTGTGATTTTCTTTTGGGTTTTGCTGGATTTGAACTTGTAGCTTTTTCCACCAATCGTAACCGTGCCTGATTTGATGTATGGGCAGGTAAATTCAAATTTTTTCAGCTCTTTTTTTCTTTTTTTAGCGCTTTTAGGAAGGCTGTTCTTTTTGACAATGGTGAATGTTCTTCTCGCATTATTTTTGTCACAGGATTCAAGTGTAAGTGGTCCATAACTGTTGTATTTAAAAGTGTTACTTTTTATGGTAAGCTTGTTTGTCATTTTAATTATGGCACCATAGCTGTAGTAATTAAATTTGTTGCTTTTAATTGTAACATTATCCGTTCCTAAAAGAAGGATGCCTGCCACGGCTTTTCCCTGTGTGGAGGCAGAACTCCGTTGGAATGTATTACTCTGGATTTTAATATTGTTACAGCGGTATCCATTCATATAATGATGAACTCCAATTCCCCGCGGATAATCCGTAATTGTGCATTTTTCAATGACAATGTTGGTGCAGACCGTTTTATCCTGCTTAAAGCCGGGTGCCCAAGCCCCGTATGTCGAATCCTTATAGCATATATCTAACTGGATTGCCTCACTTGTAAAATAAGAAGAATCATAGCGGAAACCGGATATTTTGCAGCTGCGTATTTTGCTGTCTTTTACACCGGCAAATTCAATGGCATGGGCTCCGTAACAGTTTTTAATTGTTGTATTTTCAATGATAATATTGCTGGCATGTCCGAAATAGAGCAGGTTGCTTGTTGATTTTGCATTATTGATATTACCGCCATCCCATGTTCCCCCGGAGATAGTGATATTTTGGGATAAATTATATGCCTTTGCTTTGCTGCTCACATGTTTTGCATCAGAGTTCTTCAGCATATTTTTTGTTAAACCGGGATCTGAACGGCGTATTATGGCTCCCTCGGCAAGCTTTAAGGTTGTATTGGATTGAATGTATAGTGTTTTTGAAATGTAATATGTACCCTTTGGAATAGTTACAACTATGTTGTAATCTGCCCCTGCATTATCCAATGCCTTCTGAATTGCAGCAGTGTCATCAATGCTGTCAGAACCGTTTGCACCGTATGTAGTAACATCAAAATATTGTGTGCTTCCGGCAGGGTACTTGACGGGAGCTTCAGTTGTCGGTTGCTCCGTTGTTAGTTCCTCAGTTGTCGGTTCTTCCGTTGTTGGTTCCTCTGATGCGGGATTCTCTGTTGTTGGTTCTTGTGGTGCTAGAGCTTCTGTCGTTTCCGGAGTTTCTACCGGGTCTGTAGATTCCGTTGCATGGCTGATGATGTATGAGGATAGCAAAGCTGTCATAAACAGAATAATTAAGGCCATATGGTATATATAGCCGGATAAAGACATTTGACTGGAATGTTTTTTTGAGCGCTTCATAAAAAGAGTGCCTCCTTTGCGTATTAATATAACTATAGTATAATGCTTAATATCCAATGTGTAAACAGTATGAAAAAAGATTTTATGTTCCGGTTTTGAAAATAGTTGAAATATTTACCTGCAATATGTATAATGATTAAATAAATTTGTTGAATTTTGAATGTGAAAGGAGTATGTTTTATGAAAAGATGGATGTACTATATTGTATGTGTGTTGATTATAATGGTTTTGGTTTTTATAAAACCAGTGAAGGTTGAAGCTGCAGTTACAGTGCCTGCATCGAATGACCAATCTGGCAAAAAAGATTATAAAAATATAATGAGTGCATTGGAGTCGGATGGAGATATTATATTAGAAGAGGGTTCGACCTATTATTTAAAAGGAACCCTTTGGGTCAAAAGTAATCAGTCTATTACAGCAACCGGTGCCACTATTATTTCTAAGACCGGGGCATTTCGAAACAAACCGACCCAAACTAATTATAAGTCAATTAATAATTTTACAGTTGATGGTGGTATATGGAAAAATATAAGTGAAGATGGTTTTAAAAAATCAATGATCCAGTTTTCACATAGTAGCAATATTACGATAAAAAATGCTACAGTATATTGTAATTATGGAGGGCATGCGATTGAATTAGTTGCATGTAAAAATGTGACGGTGGATAATTGTGTTCTTAAGCCGCTTGGAAAATGTAAAACAGATTGTGCAGAAGAACAGCTGCAGATAGATATTGCAACACCAAGTACTGCACCTACCGTGGGCAGTTATGGGAAAAAATTCGTTAAGGGACAGACCTGTCAGAATATTACTGTAATGAACTGTATAATTACTGGTGCAAGAGGGGTCTGCGCAAATTATACATCAAAGGAAAAGGAATATCAGAAAAAATTTCATAAAAATGTGGTTATCAGAAACAATACAATTACAGGGATGTCTGCAGAAGGATTGGCATTGTTTAATGTTGTGGGGACAACAGTGGAACATAATGTTATCATCTCTAAAAGTAAGCGTACGAATACGGCTTATTCTGTTGGATTACATATTGCAATGTTTGGAAAGGCATCTTCTGGAATGAAATCAGCGGTTTATAAAGTAAATAATAATATTGTTAAGGGAGGCAGACAGGGGTTTTATGTATATTCACATTCTTCCTCCAAATTTGGAAAGGTGATTGCAAAAAACAATAAGTGTTATGCAAAAGCAGGAAAAAATAGGGCTATACAGATTACAAAAGCGTCTGCGAGAAAGGTATCCCAGGCTAAAAACAAGAACTATAAATGGAAATAAATTATTATAAATAGAGGAGTTATAGGGTTAATTATGAAACTTTTGTGTATATTGTTTGTTTACAGCTTAGTAGCAGCAGCGTGTCTTGTTATATTAGATAGGAAAAGAACATGGTTTGATAATATAATTATCAGGATAAATAACCTTGCTGTTTGGAAGATAAGTATTATTTTATTAATAGCAGTTTTTTTTCTCGATGGAATCCATATATTATATAAATATACCCCGTTTGTTGCGGATGAGGTTTATACATTGTCGGGGGGAGCCTTTTTTGCAGGTTACGATTGGAGTTCTTACATGTCTCTCCATAAATTTTATAATTTTGGATATACAATGTTGTTGGCACCATTATATAGAATCATTGATGATCCGATAGTGCTATATAGAAGCTTATTGGCAGTTAATGTATTGTTAGAATGCTTTTCCATTATAATTGTATATCGTATTCTTCGTTTACAACTGGGTTTTAGTAATGTCAAAAGTATTGTAATAGCTTTGGCGGTCTGTTGTTCAACTTTTGTGTTGCAGTTTCATACTTATGTGTATAATGAGATGCCGTTGACTTTTTTGGTTTGGGTTACATTGGCACTTATGTTACGCTTAGTAGATACCAAAAGGGAAGAAAGGATTATTTTATCTTTGTTGTTAGGCTTTTGTATGGGTTATATGTATATTATCCATAGTAGATGTGTAGTATTTTATATAGCAGCAGCTATTGTGTGGATAATGTATCTCATTGTTTATAAAAAGTGGATAGCTAACCCTATAGCAACAGTAATTACATTTTTGGGAACAATTTTGGGCGGTTCCAAGCTGATTGATTATGTACAGGTTAATTTATATTTAAAAGATTTATCCCAGTCAATGGATAATTCGGTTGGTTCGGCAGTATCCCTTGGTGTATCCAGATACGCAATATTAAAAAGCTTTGAGGGAATTATAAGGGTTATTAAACATTTTATTACATTGGCCGGAACATTAAATGTATCTACAGGTGGACTTTTATTGATTCTTACAATTGTATCAATTTATTGTGCGGTAAAGTATCGTAAGCAATATGTTACTGATAAATATGGCAAACAATATTTTATTATTACAATATTATCCTATGTAAGTTTGTGGGGGATGGTTTCCTGTGTGGCAGTGTTAGGAGCAGGTAATCAGTTGGTTCGCTGGATGGCATACAGTAGATATTATGCTGCATTTTTGGGTCCGTTTCTTCTAATAGGGATCCTTATGTTATTGAAAAATCATGGATTGAAAAATCGCACATTATGGATATGGACAATGATTGGGAACGTTGTTGTCATTTTATTATATGCTTTTTATGCATATCCGGTTATGAAAGGTGCTAGCATGAAAGAGAATGCATCCTTGTATATTTTCCGCTGTTTTTCTGTGCATAATAAGCAGACTAAATTTTCATGGAGTGTATTTGGAATTGCTGTTTTGATCATGTTTGTCGGTAGTCTGATTTTTCTATTTCTATATCAAAAGAAAAGAGTTTTAGTAATGTGTGCATTACTTTTGGGATTTTCGGCAATTTTATTTCAGGAGATTGATTGTAGGCAGAACAGAGAGGCATCAAGGCGGAGATATGAGATGAGTAATGCGTCTTATGAATTAATGGAATCATCCTTGTTACCGGAGGATGTGAAAGTGTATTATGGTGGGACAGGACTTTTTGGCAAGGCAATCTTGGTTACTCTATATAATAAAGATGTTACGTATTTAAAGGGTGTCAAGAATTTGCCTGATTTGGAAAATGCAGTACTATTAACAAACAATCCAGAGAAATATTCGGTCGGAACGGAATGTCATATTTTTCAATTAGATAGTAATGAGTATATAAT
>JAIDHZ010000031.1 GCA_029052995.1 Lachnospiraceae bacterium
TTGTTGACTAATATTCGATTTTATAAAAATATCATCTATCTTTCTGACAAGGATAGATGGTATTTTTTGTGTGTGAAAGTCTCTGTTACTATGTAAAATAAGCAATTTACTATCTTGATTTACCTGATTTATACCGGTAGAACAAATTGAAATGCCTGTTTCTGATGTTGAAACGAATAAAATAAGCCTAAAAACACAAAAAAAGTCGTTTCAAAAGATAATAGGGTGGTTTCAGCAGAAATATGTTCTAATATAACTTGGCTGTTTTATAATTGTATTGAGTGTTTTCTGATGAAAAGGAGGAAAAATTCATGACAGAAGAAATGAATGCAAAAATAATTCAGCATGAAAAATGGCTTGATAGTTTAAGACAAGAGGGTGAACAATTAGCAGTATACGGAATAGATTTTAGAAATTACAGTCTTTCCGGTAAATACTTGGAAAAGGCATACCTAAATGATTGTATATATGATGGTGTCATATTAAACGATACTGATTTTGAAACATCTTTCATGTGTATGTCCAGTTATAAAAACACGGAAATAAAAAGATGTAATTTTAGATGGGTAGATTTGTCATATTCATGTTTTTTAAATGCCCGGTTGATAAGTGTCAATTTTTCTAAAAGCGATTGCACAGAGGTTGACTTTACAAATGCAAATATTGTGTCCTGCAAATTTTCGGAAGCCAATCTTTATATGGCGGATTTTAGCAATGCAAACCTTGAGGGTGTAACCATAATAGAAACACATTTTGATCAAACAATATTAGGTGGTGCAAGCATGAAAAAAATCAAAGGGATAGACAAAGCAGATTTTCGTAGTATCAATATTGGGACTGCAAAGGAACCTGTTATGTTGGAAGGTGAAGAGGCTAGAAAGTGGGTTGAATTACATAGTCTTTAATTTTGATTCCTGCGAGCAACGAGCCAAGCGTGCATGCTTGCATGCACATTTGGCGACTGCCGCAAGGATCAACAACCCCGCTGCTCTGTAGCGGGGTTGTTGACTTATCTAGCGTTAAAATTCCTAGATTTTATGTGTCAAATATTGCAGCATTATTTCATGAAGGCAGTATTATTAGTCTGTATGATGAGATTATCGTTTGTTTTTAAATTTAATATGTAAAAAAGTTGCGATTACCCTTAATTCAAACAACATGCCGTACCCTGCTTGAGTTAATATAAAGGCAGAGAAAATGTGTTTGTGAGGGTTAGGTAAATGTCAGAATGTTCTACTATGGATATGGTGTTGCAACGTCTTTTAAAATACAGACATGGTTTAGGATTGAGTCAGATGGATTTTTCAAAATGTATCGGGAGCAGTCAGACAAATTACAGTGATGTTGAACGTGGAAATAACATAATGTCATATCGGTTGCTAAGTGGTTTATATAAATATGATTATGATATAGATTACTTTTTTACAGGTAAACATACTGTAGTTGAGGATTCTTTGTTGGAGAAGATTCTTAGGTCATGTAGTGAGTCAGAGGCAGCCAGGCTGTATAATCTGATAATTACAGGTTTTATGGAATTGTGGGGTGAGGATGATAATCTGGTTTGGAATAAATGTTTGTTTTCTGAATTGCGAGCCATGAGTTTATTAATTATGCAAAAGGGAGATATGGACGCACGTCTGCATTATATTCGTATGTTTCACGGTTTGTCACAGAAAGATTTGGGCAATGTTATGGGTGTGGGCAGAACAAAATGTGGAGAGTGCGAGTACGGAAAAAAGAATATAGATGCAGATATGTTGTTGAGGCTTTATAATTGTGGGTATGCATTTCCGTCTTTTTTCTTTGAAGATTTAGTAGGGATAAGAAGTATTTCTTTCTTGCTGGAAAGGGATGTAGATAGGAAGAGAAGATTTTATCGTTATCTGGAAAATGTCCTGTTGTACATAATGGAAAATGATAGTCTGCTGCAGATTATTAGAACTTCAGAGGTGTTGTGATTTGAAAAAGATACTTATTATTGAAGACAAAAAAGCAGAGGCAGATGCCATAGCTGCAGTGATAAATAGGGTGAAACCTGATGTGGAAATAAAGCATGTTGATAACCTTGCTGAGGCATACGAATATGCATTTTCAAATCGGGTTTCTATATTTATTGTGGATATTGTTTTAGATGTTAAGAATAGGAATGATGTGTCAGGGCTTAATTTCGTAGAAAACATTCGTAAATATCCGGACTACAAACAGACGCCCATTGTTTTTATTACAAGTCTTGAGGACAGAAGATTATATGCTTATGAGGATTTACATTGTTACAAATATCTTCGTAAGCCTTTGCTTTATGATGCAGTGGAGTCACTGTTTAAGGAAATGCTGGATTTTAGTGATACACCTAAAGAAGAGAAAACATTAAAGGTTAGAAATGGAAACGTTATATATGCGATTCCTCAAAAGGATATTATATATGCCTGTAGTTCTCTTTCCAGAATAAAAATTTTTACAGAAAAGGATTGTATTCAGGTGTTTTATATGACCTGTAAAGATTTGCTTCAGCAACTAAACAATGACATTTTTGTACAGTGTAACAGGAATACCGTTGTAAATATAAATAAAATTGTTGCCTATGATACTAGGGAAAACATAATTACTATGGTTGGAATTTATGAAAAAATAAAAGTAGGAAAAATATATAAGAATGAAGTAACGAAAGAGATTTTGAGAGATGATTGAATGTGTTTCTTTGATGTGTGAAATGTTGGCTGTGTTAATTCTTATGCATAGTTTGCTAGGGAAGAAATTGGTTGCTGATGTAAGAACAGTTATATTTCTAATAATGTGCGTTTTGATCTTTTGTTTGGTTAATTTTAATATTATACCTGTTTATATGCAGGCATTAGTATAT
>JAIDHZ010000310.1:0-2263 GCA_029052995.1 Lachnospiraceae bacterium
ATGCATCCCTTGGAGAAGGAGAGTTTGGAGAAGCATTGGAAAAAATGGATTCAAGTGCATTTAAGGAAAGCGGCCTTACGGCAGTTACTTTCAATACACCGAACCTGACAACCATTGGCTCTAATGCATTTCAAAAAAGCACGGTTGAAAAAGCTGCATTTAATGCACCAAATCTCGAAACTATTGGCAGCGCCGCTTTTGATACTACGCTGATTAATGAATTTATACTGGAAAAGACAAAAGTAAAAAAGATTGAAAGCAACACACTGAGTAATTGCAAAAACCTGACGACTGCCAGCTTCGGACCGGAGCTTATGCAGCTTTCGGATAATGCTATTTCCGGGTGTGCGGCGTTCTCAACATTGAGGATTTATGACTATACTACAGTTTCAGAAAAGGTATTTTATGCAAAGGGAAGCAGTGATGTAGACAGTGCGTATACAGCTAAAGACAGTAAGGGAAGTATAACCATAGAGGTTAAACCTGTAAACGACACAGTGACAATACCGATTGGAGTTGAGTCGATGCTTCCTTATTATGTCAGCCAGCACAGCGATGCGGAGGGATTTTCTGCTTTTGACTACCTTCTAATCGGAGCGGGTATTGAGGATGAGGGGATATCAAGCCATATAAGCGTAAAGGCACAGCTTGCAGACGGTTACTACCGGAATCAGAAAACTGTAGATTATAAAATATCTGATGCCGGACTGTATACGAAGGAGCCGGTATTTGAACAGCGTAATGAGACAGGATTCAACCTTTCGGAGAAAAGGATTGAGAGGATAGCAGTAACGGGTCTGTCAGGCACAGCGGAGAAGGTTCCCCTTACCGTGGTGGGTAAAGCGAACTTTACGTTGGACAGCGGTGCCGGTTATGAAATTAAAGCCGGTCACTTTGAGGCAAAATATTATATTGAGGTAAAGGATGCGCCTTTCCATGCAAATATATATTCAGGCAGGGACCGTAAGGAAGAGGAGTTTATAGATAACAGCCAGCCTGTTACTTACCAGAGCAGCAGTACAAATAATGTAAAACAATTTTACTATGATATCGTGCGTGACGAGAATGAAGGTGCGGATGACGGAATTACAACACCGGACACCTACAGTCTGGTAATTAAGACAACCAATCCTGATGTGGTATATCCGGCATTGACTTACAACGGAAAAGTGGATGCCCTGACTGATGGAGCTGTTACAAAAGTTATCGACAAGGTTAACAATAAAGTGACTGCCAAACCTAATGACCAGAATTATTATTTGACATTTGCCGGAGCGGGTGAAGCGGATATTACGGTGTATCCTGAAGGACATGAGAACTGGAAGAAGACTTTCCACTATGTGGTAAGTTCGGATTTGAAGTCTATTACCCTTAAGGTTCCGGAAACCTACATGGATAAAAACGGTGACATCCAGCCTATTACTGAACCCAATAATAAATTATTTGAGGAAGGTGATACCCTGAATATATTTGAAAAATGCGAAAACTGGTTTGGGCAGACAGCAGATGTGGCAGCAGGGGAAGCTTATGGTATGTGTTCTAATAAAGAAATTGTATTTTCCTTGCAAAATGAGAGCGATGCGGCATACGTTTCGTTGTCACAGGATGGAACGGTTAAGATTCTGCAAAATGATGTGAATATAAAGTATGTAACAATTTTTGCAAAGGCATTAAAGGAATCTGCCAATCAGACAACCCCGCAGTATACTCAGGCGAATGTAAGGATTACCATAAATAAGGGTGTACCAAAGACAATTGCGGCAAATGCTGTGAAGCTTTACAGTGACTACGCAAGGGCAAAAGAGATTGCAGCGGAAACGAAGGAAACTATAGAGATGCAAAATCCAAACAAAAAGACAACAAAGCAGATTTATTTTAGTGTAAGCAATAGTGAAGGTCTTTTGGGTGATTATTTTGACACATGCGACGTGACTGTTGAAACAAGTAATCCGGACGTGTTATATCCGTCTGAAACTGCAAATGGTCAGACGGTCCAGTCAATTACAACAACGAAAGGTACAGGAACCTACGGAAAACCGCAGACTGGAAGCCAGATGTTTTATCTGATTGCGTCAGGTGATGGAACGGTAAATATTAAAGTGTATCCGAAAGGTCACCAGGAGGGTGCAAAAACTTATACATTTGAAGTGAAAGCGGCAGCGACGCCGACACCAACACCTACGCCGACGCCGTCACCAACACCGACACCGACTCCGACACGAGCACCGCCACCACCGCCAACACCTCATCCGCCTCGAACAAA
>JAIDHZ010000310.1:2273-2620 GCA_029052995.1 Lachnospiraceae bacterium
ACGTTCACCTTTCGGTTTCAATAAATCTGAAATCTTAAGGGTACGCTACTGCTACTCTGACAGCTAAACCGAAACGTACCCCGCCACCAACACCTACTCCTACGCCGCCACCAACACCGACACCTACGCCGACACCAACTCCGACGCCGACGCCGACACCAACACCGACCCCAACGCCAACACCTAATCCGCCTGGAACAATAACAGAAGTTAAAGTAAATGATCAGTTTACAGATTCATCTACAGGTGCCAGTATTCAGGTTACAAAACCAGGTAATAAGGATTTGGAGGGTGAGGTCAAATATTTGAAGCCATCTGCTAACCAGGCGAGTGTTACGGTACCTGAT
>JAIDHZ010000311.1 GCA_029052995.1 Lachnospiraceae bacterium
GATTATGCCTTCCTCTGCATCTTCTGGTATCGTAAACTCCCCTGTCTCGTACTCATACAGAGTCCATAAATGGTCCTTTTTATTGAAATATGTTTCACACCCAGCCACCTCATAATCCTTGAATTTCTTATCACAGACGGCTAACAATTCTCTGTATTCCATCGGAGTCATGCCTGTATCCTTTTCCTCACTGGTAGGGCAGTATCTGGCAAAAGCAAAGACATCCGCTCCCTTGGCAACTACTGTATCAATAATATCCGGTATTTCCTTTATATTAGTGCCCGATACCGTAGTCATAATCACCGCACGGATACCTGCCCTTTTCAGACATCCTATCTTCTCAAGAGTAATGTCAAAGGAGCCGGGCTTGCGGAACCAGTCATGGGTTTCCCGCATTCCATCTATGGAAAGCTGATATTTCTGGCAGCCGTAGCTGCGCAGACGTTTACAGACTTCATCATTTAAGTGGAACGGATTCCCCAAGATTGTAAATGGAATATTCCTATTTTTTAATAATGCAAGCAGTTTCCAAAAATCGGGATGCAGAATTGGGTCTCCCCCTGTTATATAAAAATAGGGAAGACGGTTATATACTTCACAGAAATCCTCACAATTTGCCACAACCTCCTCCATCTGCTCCCATGCCATAGAATCCAGTTTCTTGTAGTTGTTTTCTGAAAAAATATAACAATGCTTGCACCTCTGGTCACAATCATCTGTAATATGCCACTGGAAAGCGAAATACTGTTTTGTTGTTTTTTTGCATTTCTCCATCGTAAATGCCTCCCTATCACTAATATTTCATTCATATCCAAACGGATAATCTTTTCAAAAATCCCCGGCAATCCTTTTATATAAATATCAGAAATTGCCGGAGCAAAACTTAGGTGGATAACAGAACGATTATTTATCGCCCGCTCCACAGGCAGAACCGCATGCTGCCGGTTTTTCCTCTGGCTTATCTCCGGAGCCACAGGCAGAACCACAGGCTGCCGGTTTCTCCTCTGGCTTATCACCAGAACCACATGCGGAACCACATGCTGAAGAAACTGCCTCTGCCTTCTCATTCCATCCAGAAAGATTTGAAAGTGCCATAATGTTTTACCTCCAAAAATGTATTCAGTGAGTTTTTTGCTCCCTGTACTTATCATTTTACGAAATATTTCCACCTTCACAAG
>JAIDHZ010000312.1 GCA_029052995.1 Lachnospiraceae bacterium
AATACCGCACCTTATAACAAAAATAAAGTGCGTAAGTTTGTTACCGGTAACTTACACACTTTATATTACACTCTCTTCATTACTGTAATTGCACACGTTATAATATCAGATGAGGTTATTCTTGAGTTTTTTGCATTTGTTTCAGAAATTCAAACTCTAACCCAATTATCTCTTTCATTGGCACAATACTGTGCCACCTGCTCTCTAAAGATTCCTCCTCTGCCCATAAAAATGGATAAAATGCTACTCCCTTGTCATAATCCAAACTTGAAAGTTCATCCTGCCAGTTCTTCCATCGATAGTCTATATAGAATGTATCAGTATCTCCATGCAAACACCAGTATAAAAACTGTCTGAGACCTATTCCCATATCCTCTAATTCAAGACAATCTGGAGCAAAGTAGCCAACATTGCCATTATCCAAATACATAAAAAGACCACCTAATATATCTTCTGCTATTACTATGTTTTTGAAAGGAATCAACCAATTCCTTATAATGAAATTTATTTCTCCAGTACCATAAAATCGCAACCAGTTATCTATAATAATTCCTCCTGTATTTTCAAGGAGTAACCCCAGCAAACTTTCTGGATTAATCGGATATTCTTCGCTCAATTTCTTTTTTACATCTCTATCACTTGGCAGGATTTTTATCATTTTAGTTGATTTTTTTATATCATCCAGTATTTTTTGGAATCTATCATTTCTTTTCATTGTTTATTTCCTCAAAACTTCAAATCCCGATTGTAAAATTTGTAATATATCAATAAGTTGATACTAAGACTGCACATTTCTTAAACTTGAATTGTTTTATTCACTCTTCATTTTCGTAATCAATTCTTCATATTTTTAATTCTTTCTATTTCATTCCAGATATTACTTACCCAGTCTATATCTTCATTTTTTATCAGAAATACTTTAAATCCATACCTGATACCATTTTGATAAACGGACACATCATCATCAATATGCAAATCTATTCGATATTTCGATGGATACTTTGACGGCATTACCTGTGATTTGTTTCTCTGCACTTCTTTTTGATGCCGTTCTCCATTTATTACATTATCAATTTTTATTCCATAACAGCGAAATAATGATTTAATATACTTTTCAGAACGATAGGAAGTGGTATATACCCATAAGCTTATATCATTTTCTCGAATTTTTGTTAAAAGTTGTATTGTTCCTAACCGAAGCCTTTCTTTATATATATAAATATATGGAAATCTTAAAGGGAGTTCTGTATCAAATTTATGAGGATCAACAAACAAAGTATCATCTAAATCAAAAGAAACTATCATACTACTCCTCCTATATCTGCCAAAAGCATTAAAATTTTACTTAATACTTCTACAAACTCACATCTATTATTTCAGCCATTGAGCCACCTGCAATTGTGGAATCACTTCTTTATGTTTTCTAGATTTACGCTTTATAATCAATTCCCTGCAAATCTCCTTCTGCCCTAAGATTCTCCATACACTACTCTTTTCCAAGTGCATTTAATTTCTTCTATACCAACCACTGGTTCCACTGCCTTTTTTAACTCTTGGCTGACTTCACACATAAAATCTGTACTACATTTAGTTGATGTTCCATTTCATTCATAGATAGGCTGAGTTCTCCACTTACCACAGCAATGAAATTGATAGATTCATTGTCAGGTAAATTCCTTCCACACAATGATTTTTCCACAATGCAGACATTTAAAATAGAATCTATCGTTATCTCTCTTTATATAACAACAAAAATCATCGCAGTGTGTCGGCCATATATCTTCATTTGCTTGATAAAATTCTTCACTACATGAAGGTGTTCTATATAAAAGTTCTTGTCTCTTATCCTCATCTATCTTCACATGCCAATCTTGTAATGCCGGATCATTGAAAGTAATATGATATTTATCAGATGCAGTTCCATTCGCTAAACATTCTGCACAAAATCTCTCTTTCTCGTATGCATAGTATATCTCTTTAGGAGAATCTTTCATATTCTTATATGCCATCCCACAATATTGCACAGAATTTTTCTTCCCACAAATTATACAACTTTCATTATCTGCTTTTTCGAATAAATTGCTAATTACCTTTTTGTCTGCATATCGAAATTCAGGAAGATCTTTTGCCCTTTTGCTTGGTCTTACAATTGGCTGTAAAATTATTGTATCATACTCATATAATTTTTTAAGGTGCTTTTTATTTTTAGGATTATAAACTTTCTCAAATGCCATTTTTGCTTTTTTCACATCTCTTATTTCCCAATAACAGTCTGCTAATAATCCATAGTACTTTGGTTCAGATTGTGCAAGTTCTTCTAACTTGTCTCTAGTACACAACTCCTTCCCAACGAGACCGAGT
>JAIDHZ010000313.1 GCA_029052995.1 Lachnospiraceae bacterium
GCGTAAAGAAATAGCACAGCGCCAGTCTGCAAACCTGATGCTTTTAATTGTTCCGTTAACGTTATTAATACTTCTTTTCGTGATTGTGATTTGTGCCATGATGCTGGAAGAGGAAAGAAAGACTTTACATAATGGAGCGGGCGGGGTTGTTCTACTTGTCGGTGGACTTTTATTTGCATTTGGAGGATATGCAGACTATATTTTATTAAAACAGGCAATTCCCCTTTTAAAGCTGTTATCATGGAAAGGGAACGCAGATAAGGTGAAGGAGGATACAATTCAGGGTGATGTCTTTAAAACTAAAGAACGTATTGATTTTTTAGAAAAAGAGATTGCAAAGTGTGAAAAGGATATTAGTGATAATCAGGAACGGCTAAACCAGATATTAGAAGAAAAAGAATATAGAGAGAATGTTTTGCGGGAAAAGGGCATTTTGTTTGATGAAAACCCAAATCGGGATGCAAAAGGAAGCGGTCTTTCGTTAAGGAAAAGTGGCGAAGTGGATGCAGAGGCTGCTGCACAGTTGTATGAGTATTATCAAAACGAAGAACTGTATATTACAAATTGTATGCTTCAGCTTGAAGGAAAACTTGAACATATTAACAGGGAATTAGTTGATATTGATGAAAAATTTGAACAAATTAAGAAGCGTTTGCTGTATTCCGGTATTGCCTTTTTATTTGTCATTATCATACAGAGCCAGTTTACGGGAATTTTGCAAAACTTAACCAGTCTGCTGTGCCTGTTTTTTTCAGCATCATATATTTTATATTTGGAAAAGATATGCAAAAAGCCATTGCTGGATTATCTTGTGGAACATGACAGCATTTTTACAAAGGAATATGCATTTTGTAATAATGCAATTCCGGTATACCAAAGGCGGCGTGAGGTGATGGAACGAATTGACTGTTACAAAAAAGAATTATCCGATTTAAAAAGGGAGAGAGAAATGATTAAATTTTCATGAATTTTAACTTGCATTTTATAATATTGTGTGTTAAAGTAAATGAGTTGTTATGATTTGATGGTCCTCTGTGGCATAAGACTACTGAAGATAAAGGCAGTAGCGGCGGCAAGAACGTCATAGATAAAAGGAGGTTCATGATGAACGATATAATTAAGAACATTGAAGCTGCACAGATGAAAGAACAAGTTGCCGATTTTAAGGTTGGAGATACGGTAAAAGTATCTGCTAAGGTAAAAGAGGGTAACCGTGAAAGAATTCAGGTATTTGAAGGTACAGTAATTAAGCGTCAGGGTGGAAGCAACAGAGAGACCTTCACTGTACGTAAAAATTCAAATGGTGTTGGTGTTGAGAAGACTTGGCCATTACATTCTCCAATTGTAGAAAAGATTGAAGTTGTGAGACATGGTAAAGTCAGACGTGCTAAGTTATATTACTTACGTGACAGAGTAGGTAAGGCAGCAAGAGTTAAAGAATTAGTAAAATAGTTACAAGATTTTTTTGGAATGCAGGGGCTGGAGTATGGATTACTCTGGCCTTTTATACTTATAATCAGTTAGTTTTGTTTGATGACATTGAGGTAAATATGGGAAGACGAAGACGCTATAAAAGCAGTTATGACAGAAAAGAATTTGAACTGAAGGATTTTCTGTCAGGCATAGGGCAATGGGCAATTGCTATTCTGATAGTTGTTATCCTGGCTTACAGTATTGTGCATTTTGGGGTACAATCTGTTACCATGATTGGGCAGAGCATGAATCCGACATTAAATAATCAGGATGTTACATTGATTAACAAGAGGGCATATACATTTGCAGAACCCAAACGTTATGACATAATCGCATTTAAACTGAAAGAAGATACGGATGGTTATTTCAATATAAAGAGAATTATTGGTTTGCCGGGAGAAACTATACAGATAAAAAACGGAAAACTATTTATTAATGGAGAGATTTTGACAGATCTGCCCTTTGATGATTTAATTATGACAGAAGGGCTTGCTTTAGAAGAAATGGTTCTGGGTGAGGAAGAATATTTTCTGATGGGTGATAATTGTAATAACAGTGAGGATTCACGGTATGCAAATATAGGAAATATTTCTGAAAAAGAGATTAGCGGAAAAGTTTTTTTCAGAATTTCACCCAGAACTGATTTCGGAGCTTTAGAAAAATAAAGTGGGAGAGATATTATGAATATACAATGGTATCCTGGTCATATGACAAAGGCAAAGCGTATGATGCAGGAGGATATGAAATTAATTGATATTGTGGTTGAACTGTTAGATGCCCGCATTCCATTCAGCAGCCGGAACCCTGATATTGACACTCTGGCTAAAGGCAGATTCAGGCTTGTTTTGCTCAATAAATGTGATTTGGCAGATGATCAGGTTACAGGCAGGTGGGAGGCTTATTTTAAAGATAAAGGCATTATGGTTGCAGCTATAAATGCAAGAGATGGACAGGGTATGAAGGTGATTACTTCTAAGATTCAGGAGGCATGCAGGGAAAAGATGGAACGGGATCGCAAAAGAGGGATTATTAACAGACCTATTCGCGCAATGATTGTAGGAATCCCTAATGTTGGGAAATCAACATTTATTAATTCCTATGCAAAGAAATCATGTACAAAAGTCGGAAATAAGCCGGGTGTAACAA
>JAIDHZ010000314.1 GCA_029052995.1 Lachnospiraceae bacterium
CTGTATATAAATGCACCAGACAAACATTTGGATATTCCTGTTTTAGCTGCAAAAATGCCTGTTTAGCTCCTACCTGGATAAGTTTCTCCGATGAATCAATCCCAATCGTCGTCAATTTTTTTGCCATCTCTTTACCAATATTCATCATTTCTGTTAATTCTGACATATATTCCTCCTCTATCTTTCTGTAATATATGGCATTTCCATTTTCCTCACTTTCCGATTACAAATTCAAAGCAAGCAGGGCAGTATCATCTGCCCCTATGCCTTTCTTTCCTTTTCTGCTGTTTCAATTCAAACTGCCGCTGTTTCTCTGCTTCCCGTTGTTCCCGGCTCACAGTCTTGCGTTCGGTTTTGAACTGCTCCTGCTGTAATTTCAAAGCCTGTTGCGATTTTGTTCCTATCCCGGTATTGTACACCTGTTTCCGCACTTCACGCTGTACCCGTTTAGGATTACGACCAGCTTCTTTTACATCAGTTGCCACAGCCGGACTAAATCGTAGCAGATAGTAATTTTTCAAAACGAAATCATATATCTCATAGTCTTTTGGTTCTGCGCCAAAAGTAACTTTGCATACAGATAATTTACCCTCTGATATTCGTTCAAAAACACCTACCCAAAATGGTTGCTCAAAAAATACTGTCAGCTTTCCCGATACCTTGTCCATAACAATTCCTCCTTAATGCCTTGCGGCTGTCGCAGTATTCGTCAAATGCCCCTGTAAGCAGAACATTTTCCTCATTACTCACGCAAATGATTATAATAAACAAAGATCGGACGACCCTAAGGAGGGAGGGTTACTTACACCCAAATGGTGCGACTGGACTACCTACCAGTTCTGCAAGAATATCTTGCGTTGTGTTTTTATCTTTGCTTTTATATATTACTATAGAAACGCTTATTTTTCCATAAAAATATAGCAATCTGCTTATCGTTGCAAATTGCCATGTTTCCTTTATTCATTTTATTCTGTCCCTTTTTCTGTTGCTCCAAAGCTCTCTGGTAATCCTCTTTCAATGCCACAGCCATAAAATCAGTCCTTCGTTCTT
This sequence comes from Lachnospiraceae bacterium, assembly GCA_029052995.1. GTDB lineage: Bacteria > Bacillota > Clostridia > Lachnospirales > Lachnospiraceae > CAG-590. The sequence goes on from JAIDHZ010000314.1 coordinate 1,051, forward strand.
TTATTTATTTCCTTCAACACTAAATATACTCTTACTACTTATTATCATACCATAGTCAAGTTATATTTGTAAGGAATTCTGATAATATGTGTCTAAAATCGATTATACCAACAAAGAAGTTATCTTTTTGTATTAACGCCAAAAACACTTCTGATGAAACATATTCATTTTGTACTTTGTTTTCAATCTTCCCTCAAAACCAAACCACTCATCAAGTCCTACACAACCGTCCAAACTATCACCATTTTGCAACATTTCCTCCGTATACGCCATAACTTGTTCTGCATATAGTTCAGTCGATTTTAACAGTGTTATTTTACCTATTATAAATCTCCTTATAAATCAGAATTTGATGTCACTACTCAAAGATTTCTTCGTCCTCTAAATTTCCATTTTCATCATAGTAAGACCATTTTCCAACTTCTTTTCCATTTACATAATCGCCTTCTGCTGCAATTCGACCGTTTTCATGATAATCAATCCAATGACCATTTTCTAATCCATTATCATATAATCCAGTTGATGCTATATTACCATTTGGGTAATATTCTGTAAACAGACCATCTCTAATCCATCTCGTACCATCATCTGATATCTTGCGTGAATATCTATAATGAATTTCGCCTGTTTCATATGGAATTTCCGCAATATCCAAAATATCTCTTTTTTCCATAAAGTTTCTCCTTTGCAAACTCTGAGTACAAATATTAACTGTTATATCTTATCTACAAAAATTCCGCAAACCCTTGAAAATGCTAAATTTAAAGCAAGTGAGTTTGTCCTTATGCTTTCCCTTGTGTTATATCCTTTTCCCTCATGTTACAAACTCTCATAAGAGCAAAAATAAGGGAAAGAAAAATCTGTAACAAATTATAACACAAAATAAATTGGACAGAAAGAACTAATTGAAATCCATGACGGAATAGCCTGTTATGCACATTTCCATGATGCAGTCTTTTGGGATTAGAAACTAAAATCATTCTAATATTTTGAGAAAACCAATAGAATCTAAATTGTCCATAAACGATAACAGGTCCGACACCATATAATGGTAAGTGATTCTTTTTGCTCATTTTGATTAGCTCAGCAAATCCACGACCAGCTCTGAAAATATTCCCGAAATACTTATTTCATTTTTACTGTCAGCAACATTTTCACACTCTGCTGCTTTTCCTTCTTTTACATAATAAACAT
>JAIDHZ010000315.1 GCA_029052995.1 Lachnospiraceae bacterium
CGGTATTGCTGGCAAGAAATGCATGCATGCCAAATTCCTCTACACCAAGCTCCATTAAGCGTTTATAAGCTTCTGTCATCTGGGCTCTTGTCATTCCGTATTTTGCATCTCCCGGATTATCCATAATCGTAGTGGAAATAGAAAATTTTCCACCTGGATTGAAACGGCAGCTCATCCGTTTTGGCAGTGTGCCGATAGCGTTCTTTAAGAAGTCAATGTGGGTAATATCATCTAAGTTAATGGTGGCTCCAAGCTTGGCTGCAAGTTGAAACTCTTTGGCCGGTGTATCGTTAGATGAAAACATAATGTCTTTTCCTGCAAACCTGCATTTGTCAGACATCAGAAGCTCGGTATAAGAGGAACAGTCTGTTCCGCAGCCTTCTTCCTTTAAAATCCTTAATATAGTTGGATTGGGGGTTGCTTTAACTGCAAAAAATTCCTTGAATCCTTTGTTCCAGGAAAAAGCCTGTTTTAATTTTCTGGCATTTTCACGAATCCCCTTTTCATCATAGAGGTGAAATGGGGTTGGGTATTCTTTGCATATGTCATCAATCATATCTTTTGTTACAAAAGGTTTTTTCATAATTGCAAATCATCCTTTCAAGCTTATAATATATCTTTTCTTTATATTAATGTATTTAAAAGATTTGTCAAGGAAAAAACCTAAAATGATTCAAAGAATTATGCTTGGCTCACTATTGTTTATTTCCGCATGCAACGAGCCAGGCGGACATGCTTGCATGTCCATTTGGCGGCTACCGCGAGGGTCAAATACCCCGCCCTTTAGGGTATTTGACTCCGGCCGGGTTATTGACTATCCAAGCATATCCTTATCTACAAGATGATCCAGCTTTTCAAACACATGGAAATTTCCATCTTTGTCGCAGGTTGCAAGGAATACGTCAGAGATATCCTTGACATTTTGACCGTCCAGCTGCTGCTTAAGCCAGTTCTTATCTTTGCCGGCATGCTGCAGGTTATGTTCAAGAATCTGACCGTCAATTATGACATTTGCAAAGATTTGTTCCTGTGTTGGCTTGATTCCCAAATCCTTTGGTGTGGCAGGGCGTTCCTCTGATACCGGCAGAAAGCTGATTTTTCCATTAGGTTCCAGCACGGCACTTTCTATTTGGGAAAGGTCAAAATACCCGTTTACACGGCATTCAACTAAAAATTCATCCACATCCATTTTTGCTTTTCTTAAATTTTCATTGTAAATGGTGCCGTTTTGATATATCATAATCGCTTTTCCATTGATGAGACGGCGCAGTGGAATGGATTTTTGTGAGACTTTTGAAAGTAAAATGACAAAAAATGCATATACTACCATAGCGCAGAGAGGCTTTAAATAATTACCTTCCAAATCAATTGCCATTTCAGCGGCGATGGAACCAATGGTGATGCTGTTAATATAATCAAACATGCTAAGCTGGGATATTTGGCGATATCCCATAAGTTTTGTCAAAATAAAAAGCGTCACAATTGAAAATGTGGATTGATAAATAATTGTTAAATATTCCATAGATACACCTCCAAATATATTATGTATTAGTATGAGGCTTTTGGGGAAAAATATGCAAGTGTACATGTATGGTTTAACTGGACTTTGTACATTCTGTCTGATATAATGTGCACAAATCAAAGGTGTATTAAAATAAAAAGGGGTATTTGGCTTTAGCCTGTAATTGACAGAAAATCAGTTAAACAATAAGTATGTAATACAAAAATATAATCATGAAGAAGGTGATCAGTAATGAGGGAATTTAAGTATGTGATTACGGATGAGATTGGAATTCATGCAAGACCGGCAGGGATGCTTGTGAAGGCTGCAAAGGCGTGCAATTCTAAAATTACTTTGAAAATAAATGGTAGGAGTGCAGATGCCACAAAGCTTATGTCAGTTATGGGTCTAGGTGCCAGGCATGGCGAAGAGATTACCGTTCAGGCTGAGGGCGATGATGAGGATATGGCGATTGATAAGATTGAGGAGTTTATGAAAGAAAACCTGTAATTACGGATAAATGACATATTCAAAGCTGTGAATAAGAGGTTGTTACGTATTTTATTCCTGCGGGCATGTCCGTTCGGCTGCTGCTGCGGGGTTATTGACTTGTGGCAGCCTCTTGTCATACCATTATAATCAGGAGGATTTTTATGAAAAAGTATAGTGGGAAATCAATTTTTAAAGGGACTGCAATTGGAAGGATTCTATTTTACTCAAAGAATCAGCAGCAGGTAAAGAGAGAAAAAGTTGTAGATGCAGAGGCTGAGATTGAGAGGTTTGAGGCTGCCAAGACTAAGGCAGTCCGGCAGCTGGGCGAATTGCATGATAAAGCAGTGGCAGAGGTAGGAGAGGCTGATGCTATGATTTTTGAAGTTCATGCAATGATGCTGGAGGATGATGATTACAATGATTCTGTATACAACATTATAA
>JAIDHZ010000316.1 GCA_029052995.1 Lachnospiraceae bacterium
CTGAAATTAGTACCTCCTTCCTTTCAACACTAACCTCTATAATAAAATTATTTTCCCAACATAATTGTAAACCTTTTTTAGCATTATATTTTATTATTTCTACTTCCTGTTTCATTTTTAATTCTCCAAAAAAATATGTTTAGAATGCTCTTTCTCTACCTGTCTCATACTTGTAATTTCTTAGCATATGCAGTATTCGTAAACACAAGGACTCCTGCTGACATGATGCAGCAGTATGTAACCACCAGCCTATGCTTGCCAGTTCATTTATATTATTGGGTTTATCATTTAATAATTTTTTTACTTTTTCTATCTCTCCTTCTTCAATTGCCACTTTAACTGTCATCGCCAAAGGTGATTTTTCCATTTTTCCTTCCAAAATCTCTATCATCTTAGCATCTGCAAATTCATAAGCCATTTGTAATGGTGTTGTGTCTTTCTGACTAGCTTTATAATCTTTATCTCTACCATATTTCATAAACAATTTTAACAATTTGTACTTCTGCTCTTTCCAATTACAGTTATTATTACAAACAAGACTATATAACGGGGTAACTGCCCATCGATTTTCAATATTGGGATTTCTTCCTACCAAAAGTATTTTTTCAGCAATATCTACATTAATAGGTTTAGAAGAATTTTAAATAAAAGATGCCGCACAAGGAACTACGATACAAGCAAAAACACTCTATTTCTCTATCAGAACAGATTCCCCACTAGACAAATCTCCATTCAGCCATTGCCATTTCTCCTGTAATTCAATCTTCCCATTTTCCAAGATGTATGGAATGCTATGACACTTTCCAATCCGCACCTGACCCTCTTGATTCAAATGTTGATAATGAAAATCCAACTCTCCATTCTCAGCTACAGTGCCAATCATGTGTCCTTTTAATACATCACCACCACTGTACTCCGCCCAGAACAAATCATTTTCCTGAAAATAGTGGAATATCGTTTCTGCATCCACTTCCCCATTTTCTGTATTACTTTGAGGCATAAAAACCTTACCGTTATAATTTATTCTCTCCTGCTGGTTATTCACCCATTTTTCCATTTCATCATAGATAAGGATATCACCATTATCTGCCGGAATCCTACAAGTTCTTTTCTCTTTATACCCACGTTTCAAATACATTTCTTTTGCTGCTGATGAGGAATCTATATGGACACAACTGAATTTCTCTGCAATTTTAGCCTCTGCAAAGTTCATGAGCTCACTGCCATATCCACGAGATTGATATTCTGGCAGTACAAAAAGACGGTTTACCGCATTTCCTTTTATTGTCACAGTTCCTACCATGCATCCATCTTCTTCTAACAGCCACACAATCCCATTCTCAATGTCCGATAAAACATTTCCTCTGCTGTGATGCTCCAAAAAAAAATCAACCACACCCTCTGCATAATAATGAGAATATATTTCCGAAATAGTGTCACTTGTAATTTGTAATACACTCTCCAAATCTGTAATTTCTGCAAGCCGTATCATCCGCTCTCTCCAATCTATAACAAAATCCAATATTTCTTCATCACATTGCCGTCCACATTTATTTCCCCTTCCAGAACTCCGCCATTTGCAAGAATTGTTTTTTCACTCGCATGATTATCATGGTCACATGAAATCATAACCTGAATCAACCCCAACTCCTTTGCACGAAGCAGATTCTGTCTTAGCATTTCCTTTGCATATCCCTTCCCACGCTCACTTGGACGAACAGAATAACCAATATGCCCGGCCCATGCTCTAAGCACAGGATTGTTAATGTGGTGCCGCAAATCTATCACACCTACTATCCTATCATCAGAATTTCTCACAGCAATATACACATCGGCTGGCACATGATCCTGAGGACAGGTTTCCGCATTCCGCCATTTATTCACATCTTTAATCCAATCTGCTACTGATTCACACTCCTTCAATCCAAAACACCCTGCAAATGCATCCTTATCATTTGCCTCCAAAATCTCTCTGCGAAATTCCTCTATATCTCTTGCGTACTTTGTCGTAGGTATTTTTAAAGAAATATCCATAAGTGTCCCTCTTTGCCATGGTTTAATTACATTACATTTGTCTCTCATAAATCACATACCATAATATATTCTTCATCATTTTCATCCACAACGGTAAAACCGACTTTCAAATACATTCTATATGCATAATTATCCTTCTGCACAGATAACGATGCCTTTTTATATCCCCTCTCTTTAAGCAATGCGAGCATTTCTTCCATCAACGCTGTTCCTATTCCCTGTCCCCGAAAATTCTTATATAACGATATTGCAAAAGATGGAACGGTATCATCAATATGCCCATAATCATTCATAATTCTAGTCCACACAGCACCCATGATTTTCCCATCAACTTCAGCAACGAAACAGCAATCGTCTTTCTTTCCAAAATCAGAAACATATACCTGCAGCTCTGGCTGCTTGATAATAGATTTCTGAGGTGCTTCTACTCCTTCCGGAATAAAAATCGCTTCATACAAGAATTCATCCAGTATCTCATATTCCTCTTGTCTGATTTCTCTTATCTGATATTCCATACATCCTCTCTTTCACACACTTCCTTGTTCTGGCAGCTGCATTTCATTATTTATCTTCACAAATCCAAACTTTTCATACAATGGTCTTCCCATACAATATATTCCGGCAAAAAATAAATGAAAATAATTTCACCAAAACCATTCATTTCTGCCCTTCGTGATTTGACAAAACCATTTATCCCGAAAGTTACTTGAATTATTGTTTTATAAAGTCACTAAATTCTTTTAATTCTTTTTTCTTTTCTTCTGAAAGGCAATTAAATTCGGTATTACAAATCGCACCCTCTAAAGTATATAAATGCACCAGACAAACATTTGGATATTCCTGTTTTAGCTGCAAAAATGCCTGTTTAGCTCCTACCTGGA
>JAIDHZ010000317.1 GCA_029052995.1 Lachnospiraceae bacterium
ATGTAAATACTTTATTTTGTAGAAAAACGCTGAAGTGCTTTATTTATATGGATTTATTAAAAAAATAGTGTTTGATTTTATGTAAATTTAACATTATAATAGAGGTAGTATTTTTATAAAATAAGGGGTTTGGGAATGATACAAAGGATAGAAGAGTTCGTTGAGTATTTGACTAATGTGAAACGGGCAAGTAAAAATACAATTGCATCATATAGAAGGGATCTGGTAAAACTTAACAATTTTTTAACAGATTCAGAATGTACAGAGCTTGATGAAATCACAGGCACGAATTTGAACTCTTATATTCTTATGATTGAAAAACAGGGGATGTCAACTGCAACTGTATCAAGGAATATTGCATCCATTAAGGCGTTTTTTCTGTTTCTTTTAAAAAAAGGATTGATAAAAGAGGATCCGAGTGAAAATTTAAAACCGCCTAAAATCGAAAAAAAATCTCCTGTGATATTGACCGTTGAAGAGATTGGTCTTTTGTTAGAACAACCTAAAGGAGCTTCACCGAAGGATATTCGGGATAAGGCTATGTTAGAACTGTTATATGCTACAGGAATACGTGTATCTGAATTAATTAATTTGAAAGTAAAAGATGTTAATTTGTCTATGAATTACATAAAGTGCCATGATAATAATAAAGAACGTGTGATTCCCATTACAACCGAGGCAAGAGATGCCCTTTACTATTATCTTAAAAATGCAAGAGAAGTGATGTGTAAAGAGGAGCAGGAATATCTTTTTATTAATTGTCAGGGAGCTCCTATGACCAGACAGGGATTTTGGAAAATTATTAAATATTATGCATCTAAGGCCGGTATTAAAAAGGATATTACACCGCACACGATTCGGCATTCCTTTGCAATGCATTTGGTAAATAATGGTGCTGATTTAAAATCGGTACAGGAAATGCTGGGCCATTCTGATATATCTACAACTCAGATATATATGAAAGCAAGTGCAAATACTAAGCTGAAGGAAGTATATGATAAGGCGCATCCCAGGGCGAATGTTTCATGAGTTAATAAAAACCATAAAATATTGATAAACTGAAAAAGGAATGAGAACAAAATGTACAGAAAGAAAACGAAACTATGGTTGGTAATATTAATTACAGGTCTGCTTGTGGCAGGTGCTGCTTTATCACTGCAGCAACAAACATTTGCGGCATGGAAAGAGAATGATAAGGGCAAAATGTATGAGAACGAAGAAGGCATATCTGTAACTGGATTTTTTGAAATTGAAGGAAACCTATATCATTTTAGTAAAGAAGGTTATTTGGAAACCGGTAAATTTTATGATGAGGGCAAAGAAGCTTATTATTATGCAAATAAAGATGGTGTTATCCAAACCGGAATTATAAAAACCAAAAAAGTTTTTTATATTACGGATGAAGAAGGAAGGATTCAGACGGGTTTTCAGGAGTACAATGGTAACAGATATTATTTTAAATCCAATGCTGATATGGCAGTTGGCTGGTTTAAAGATGGAGATAACTGGTATTATGCAGATGACAGTGGTGTTGTCATGACCGGTTTTTTAGAACTTGAAGGATACCGTTATTATCTGGATAATAATGGTGTGCGTATTTCAGACACAGTTATGGAAATAGATGGTATTTACTATGTATTTAATTCGGACGGCAGTATTGATGAGAATGCTACACTGCTCTACGGCGTATATCAGTATATAATACAAAAACGTTCGGAACAGGGTGGGTTAAAAGAAATTTCACAAAATTCGAAGGTTCAGGCATGTGCCATAATGAGAGCTTCTAAGTTAAAGGAAGGATATGGTGTCACATCAGATGAGAATTCCTCCATAGAAACCTTACTTCAAAACAGAGGCGTAATGTGTCAGGGGGGATATGAGTTTTCTTACGGTGGTGTTCCCGGTTATGACGTAGAAAAGCTGCTTTTGAATTTAGAGCAGGATGCCAATATGAAAACTGTATTAAAGAATCCGGATATTAAAGAACTTGGTTTGGGTGTCCATAAGGAAGACGATATTTATTATTTTGATTTTATTTTTATTAAATAATCAAGAATGATAATGGGTTCCTGTATATCGGAATGGAGAATGTATTTTATGGGGTAAGTGAAAGACTGTAAATGACGTAGCAGACAAACGGAATCAGTGTCTAAAAATACAGAAATCAAAAGGGCTGTGATATTGGACAGCCCTTACAGTACATACTATCTTGTAATTAACTTGGATTGTACTAAGAATAGAATCTGGCAATTCCCTCCATTGTGGCAGTCATGTTAAGCAACAGGGCATCTAAAACCGTAATGGCAGCCATGGATTCTACAACCACAACAGCTCTTGGTACGATGATTGGATCATGGCGTCCCTTGATGGATACTTCAATCTCTGTATTGTTTTTATTTACTGTAAGCTGATTTTTTAAAATAGATGGAGTAGCCTTAAAAGAGGTGCGTAAAATTATATCAGAGCCATCACTCATGCCTCCCAATATTCCACCGGCATGATTGCTTCGTTTTGATATGCTTCCATCCTTGATTTGGAAACCGTCATTATTAATGGAACCGGACAGCCTGGATGCGGCAATTCCATCGCCAATTTCAACAGCTTTTACGGCTCCTATGGACATAGCAGCTTTTGCAAGATTAGCATCTAATTTTTCAAATACAGTATCCCCAATTCCTGCCGGTAATCCTTTGATAATTGATTCAATTTGTCCGCCAACAGAATCATGCTCTTTTGTCATCTCTATCACATAGTTTCCTGCGCGAATGGCAGCTTCTGCGTCAGGCATATATAACTTATTATTGAAAATTTCTTCTACATCAAACCTTGCAGGGTCAATTTCAATATCTCCTATGGAGCGTGTGTAGGTTGTAAAGGTTATGCCTAACTGATTTAATATTTTTATTGCAACGGCACCGGCAGCTACACGGGCTATGGTCTCCCTTCCGGAGGAACGTCCACCGCCTCTGTAATCCCGAAAACCGTATTTGGCATCAAATGTATAATCAGCATGTCCGGGACGGTAGTAGGATGCAATCTCACTGTAATCTTTTGATTGCTGTGTCTTATTATATACAATCATGGAAATGGGAGTTCCCGTAGTTCTTCCTTCAAATATACCAGATAAGATTTCTACAACATCATCTTCCTTTCTGGGAGTGGAATAGACAGACTGCCCCGGTTTTCTACGGTTTAAAAAAGGCTGAATATCTGATTCGTCGAGTGCAAGTCCTGCCGGACATCCATCTATGACAACTCCGATTGCTTTGCCGTGGGATTCTCCCCAGGTTGATATGAGAAATATAGTTCCAAATGTTGATCCTGCCATAATGGTCTCCTTTTCAATTCATAATATAATCGTAATTGTTTAAAATTTCCTTAATAATAGCATGGGAAACATTCTTTTACAAGTTTTTGTTTACACGAGAAGAGATTTGTGTTAACATATCAACGTACGTTAACCGTTACTCAGACAAAGGACACTCCGAACCTTGTCTTTGTAGCAGGCGATTATTTTTTAGGAGGTGCCGTTATGGTAACAGCAGAACAAAAGAAAGAGATTATTGAAAAGTATGGTCGTGGTGCAAATGATACTGGTTCACCAGAGGTTCAGATTGCATTATTGACAGCAAGAATTTTGGACTTACAGAAGCATTTTGAGAATCATCCAAAGGATCATCATTCTAGACGTGGTCTTCTTAAGTTAGTTGGACAGAGAAGAAATATGTTAGCTTACTTAAAGAAGGTTGATATCGGGCGTTACAGAACATTGATTGAGAGCTTAGGCTTAAGAAAATAATTTCTTTAATGATTTACCCTGCAGTCAGGAAGGTTTTCCTGCTGCAGGGTATTTTTTAGAGATAAAAACCTTTGCAACACGTCTTTTTCTATGATATAATTGTGAAGATTGCAGTAAGACAATACCGAGACTTCTGACGTGATAATAGTTTTTTCTATTATCAGGTCAGTTGTTTCGGCGTCTTACACAATAGTCCGGGCTGGACGAAAGAATAAAATATATAAGGAGAAATGATATGTACAAAAAGTTTGAAATGGAGCTTGCCGGTAGAACATTAAGAGTAGACGTTGGAAGAGTTGCAGCGCAGGCTAATGGTGCAGCATTTATGCATTATGGTGACACAGTTGTATTATCTACAGCAACCGCATCTGAGAAACCAAGGGAAGGAATTGATTTTTTTCCGCTGTCTGTAGAGTATGAGGAGAAACTTTATTCTGTGGGAAAAATTCCCGGAGGATTTAATAAGCGTGAGGGAAAGGCAAGCGAGAATGCAATTTTGACCTCCCGTGTAATAGACCGCCCAATGCGTCCTTTATTTCCAAAAGATTATCGTAATGATGTAACCCTTAATAATTTGGTAATGTCAGTAGATCCGGAATGTTCACCGGAACTTACTGCAATGCTTGGTTCGGCAATTGCAACTGCAATTTCAGATATTCCGTTTGATGGTCCATGTGCAACGACACAGGTAGGTTTGATAGACGGTGAATTTGTATTTAATCCTAATGAGGCACAAAATGCAGTATCTGATCTTAAGTTAACTGTTGCATCTACTGCTGAAAAAGTAATCATGATTGAAGCAGGTGCTAATGAAGTGCCTGAGGATAAGATGATTGAGGCTATTTATGCAGCACATGATATTAACCAGAAGGTAATTGAATTTATTAACGGTATTGTTGCTGAATGTGGTAAACCAAAGCATTCTTATACCAGTTGTGCAGTTCCTGAGGAGTTGTTTGCGGCAATTAAGGAAATCGTGCCGCCGGAGGATATGGAAAAAGCTGTCTTTACCGATGAAAAGCAGGTAAGGGAGGAGAATATTCGTCAGATTACGGAGAAGCTGGAGGAAGCATTCGCTGATAATGAAGAATGGCTTGCAGTACTTGGCGAAGCAATTTACCAGTATCAGAAAAAGACCGTTCGTAAGATGATTTTGGTTGACCATAAACGCCCGGACGGCCGTGCAATTACACAGATTCGTCCTTTGGCAGCAGAGACAGATATTATCCCAAGAGTACATGGATCTGCAATGTTTACCCGTGGACAAACCCAAATTTGTAATGTAACCACATTAGCTCCGTTATCTGAGGTACAAAGAATTGATGGTCTTAATTTATTAGAGACGAACAAGAGATATATGCATCAGTATAATTTCCCGTCTTATTCAGTAGGCGAGACAAAACCTTCCCGCGGACCGGGACGTCGCGAGATTGGACATGGTGCTTTGGCAGAGAGGGCTTTGATTCCTGTTCTTCCATCGGAAGAGGAATTCCCATATGCAATCCGTTCTGTGTCAGAAACGTTTGAATCAAATGGATCTACTTCTATGGCATCTACCTGTGCGTCCTGTATGTCATTAATGGCAGCCGGTGTGCCGATTAAGAAAATGGTAGCTGGTATTTCATGTGGACTGGTAACTGGTGCTGATGACGATGATTATATTGTATTAACAGATATTCAAGGCTTAGAGGATTTCTTTGGTGATATGGACTTTAAGGTTACAGGTACCCATGATGGTATTACTGCAATCCAGATGGACATTAAGATTCATGGCTTGACCAGACCTATTGTAGAAGAAGCAATCAGAAGAACCAGGGAAGCAAGATTATATATTATGGATGAGGTAATGTCAAAAGCCATTTCAAAACCTCGTGAGACAGTTGGTGATTTGGCGCCTAAGATTTGTATGCTTACGGTTGATCCGGACAAGATAGGTGAGATTATCGGTCAGCGGGGCAAGACCATTAATGCTATTATTGAAGAGACAGATGTTAAGATTGATATTGATGATGATGGCAAAGTTGCAGTTTGTGGAGTTGATCAGGAAGGTATAGATAAAGCATTAAAAATTATCCATTCGATTGTAGATCCAATTGAGGTTGGAAAGATTTACGAGGGTAAGGTTGTTCGGATTATGAATTTCGGTGCATTTGTTGAGCTTTCACCAAATAAGGACGGATTGATTCATATTTCCAAGCTTTCTAATGAGAGAGTTGCGAAGGTTGAAGATGTTGTTAATATCGGAGATACTGTTAAGGTTAAGGTGCTTGAGATTGATCGTATGGGTAAGATTAGTTTAAGCCTTAAGGATGCTATTGAAGAGTAAGTTGTAAATCTAAAATTAAAATAGTATACTTACGAGGAGGGAGCATATGCAAACAGTTCAGATATTGTTACACAATAAAATGTTTGTGGCACCGGTTCTTGGCTGGTTTGCGGCACAGATTTTAAAGACGATTCTGCATACGGTTCTGAATAAGGAATTTAGTCCTGAACGGCTTATAGGTTGCGGTGGAATGCCAAGTTCTCATTCTGCAACTGTCGTAGGGCTGATGTATGCTACAGCATACTGTTGTGGAATTGATGGCTTTGAATTCCCGGCTGCCACTGCTTTTGCACTTATTGTAATGTATGATGCAATGAATGTGCGCATGGAAACGGGAAAACAGGCAGTGATTTTGAATCTTTTTTTGAAAAATGAAGAGATTAGGGAACATCTTAAAGAAGCCAGTAAGGATAAATGGCCGGAAATTATATTAAAAGAATATGTAGGACATACACCGATACAGGTATTAGGAGGCATATTAGTTGGTGTCATAACAGGTTATCTTGTATGTACTTATATGTAGAATAAAATATAAAATTTGTCCAATACTAAGGAGGAAGAGAATATTCTCTTCCTCTTTTTTGACTAGGAAAATTCATCAAAAATATTTTAGGCTTTGGTTAAAATGTGTTGAAAGGGGTTTGTATATGGAAAGAAGTCAGGAAACAGAACGATATATAGAAGAACAGATTAGAGAGAACGGACAATTAAATATGACTGGAAATGCCTATGGCTATCGGATTCACCTTTTGAATATTATAGGTGAAATTGAAGGACATCAATGCCTGGGACCGGGCGTAAAAAGTACAAAGTATGAACATGTTCTTCCTGAACTTGCCAGAGTTGAAGAGGATGAGAGTATAGATGGGCTGCTTGTGCTTTTGAATACGGTGGGGGGAGACGTGGAAGCTGGTCTTGCCATTGCGGAGATGATTGCGTCTCTGTCTGTTCCGGTGGTGACTTTATTATTAGGCGGTGGCCACTCTATTGGTGTGCCCTTAAGTGTATCCGGGGATTATTCTTTTATTGTACCAACTGCCACTATGGTGATTCATCCTATTCGTATAAACGGACCGGTGCTTGGTGTAAAGCATAATTATGAATATATTGACCGTATGCAGGATAGAATCATTTCCTTCACCTGCAACCATTCTAAAATAAATGGGGATGATATAAAAAAGTTAATGTTTAATACAACCGAGCTTACAAAGGATGTGGGAAGCATACTGGTTGGGGCAGAAGCAGTAGAATATGGATTGATACATGAGGTTGGTGGAATACATGAGGCATTTCAGTATTTATACCGCTTGATAAATCAGAAAAAAAATAGTAATATATAGAAGATTGTGAAATTGAGATAAGGGAGGTTATCAGCTTGGCTGGTAGTAAGAATCAAAATACTAAGAGAAATTCAAATGCAAATTATGCAAAACGAAGTACAAATGCAAAGAAATCACCTAAAAAACAAGAGGAGGAAGAAGATGTATCCTACAAATCGGAGATGATTATATGGATTATTGTCGCAGTTATGCTGATTTTGGAACTGGGCAATTTTGGGCTTTGTGGTTTTGTCAGCAAAGTCAGTTACGTTATGTTTGGCCTTTTTGGGATTATTGAATATGTATTGCCTGTGGCAGTGATGTTTGCTGCATTTTTTTTACATATTAATGAGTATAAAAAACGTGCAGTTTCCAAGGTAGTATTTGGAACCCTTGTATTGATTTGTTTTGGCGTTATAGGACAATTGGCAGCAGGAATGGGGGAGTATCATTTTACGGAATTATTTGCTGATGGATATGATAATCAGATTGGCGGAGGCATATTGTGCGGGAGTATTGCCTACATGCTTTATAAGCTGGTAGGTTTAGTTGGAACCTATATTGTAATCAGCCTGATGATTATTTTATGTATTGTACTTTTTGCAGAGGTTTCTGTCATAGATTTTATGAAAAGCCTTATAAAGGCAGAAATTGAAAAAGAGGAGGAAACAGAATATGAGGAAGAATACACTCCGCATCCATCCCGTAAAAAGATAAAAAAAGAATCAGGTGCTTATGAACAGATTGTTACAGAAGATTTTCCAAATAGAAAAGAAGAGGCTTTTAAAGAAAGAAAGAAAATATCAATGCTGGATTCAATCTCTGTGCTGCCATCAGGCACTGACAAGGGGATACTGCCAACTAAAAATGTGGATAAACTGCCTGAAAATGAAGAAGTACATGAGATTACCATGGAGTATGAACTCGATTTGCCAGGGGCAAACATGGGTGAATTTGAAGTGACAGAGGTTTTAAAGCAGGAAGTAAAGGATGCCTCACCAAAGAAAAAGAGAAAAACGGCAGATAAGAAAAACATTGTACCGGCAGAGATTGAAGAAGGAACATCCGATAAGGAAAGGGTTTACGA